>CAXSEO010000008.1:0-18148 GCA_964235525.1 uncultured Sphingomonas sp.
CAACTCATCACGCAAGCACGCGGGGACGGTTGGACCCCGGAATGAGTCCGGGGTAACGGGAGAAGACGATCAAAAAGGTTAGTTTGATTGACCTAAGGGTCAGCTTGACTAACGTGGAAGCCCTGCTTACGTCTAATGCCAGCGTGGCCCCGTCCTGGCGGTCGCCTCTTTCCAGCATCGGCCCAGCCGCGTTTCCACGCCGCCCGACGCTCTCACCCGCACCTTTGCGCCCCGGACCACCTCATGCATCTCAAAGACCTCAAGAAGAAATCCCCCGCCGACCTCGTCGCGATGGCCGAGGAACTCGGCGTTGAGGGCGCCTCGACACTCCGCAAGCAGGACCTGATGTTCGCAATCCTGAAAGTACAGGCCGAACAGGGCGAGCAGATCATGGGCGTCGGCACGATCGAGGTGCTGCCCGATGGCTTCGGCTTTCTGCGCTCGCCCGAGGCGAACTACCTTGCCGGGCCGGACGACATCTACATCACCCCCAACCAGGTCCGTAAACACGGGCTTCGCACGGGTGATACCTGCGAGGGCGAGATTCGCGGGCCCAAGGACGGCGAACGCTATTTCGCGCTGACCCGGCTGACCGCGGTCAATTTCGACGACCCCGACGCCGTGCGGCACCGGGTCAATTTCGACAACCTCACCCCGCTCTACCCCGAGCAGAAGCTGACGCTCGACCCGCATGACCCGACCGTCAAGGACAGGTCGGCGCGGGTGATCGACATCGTGAGCCCGCAGGGCAAGGGCCAGCGCGCGCTGATCGTCGCGCCGCCGCGCGTCGGCAAGACGGTGCTGCTCCAGAACATCGCCAAGGCGATCACCGACAATCACCCGGAAGTGTTCCTGATCGTGCTGCTCGTCGACGAGCGCCCCGAGGAGGTCACCGACATGCAGCGGTCGGTGAAGGGCGAGGTGATCTCATCGACCTTCGACGAACCCGCGCAGCGCCACGTCCAGGTCGCCGAAATGGTGATCGAGAAAGCCAAGCGGCTGGTCGAGCACAAGAAAGACGTGGTGATCCTGCTCGATAGCATCACCCGGCTCGGGCGCGCCTACAACACGGTGGTGCCGAGTTCGGGCAAGGTGCTGACCGGCGGTGTCGACGCCAACGCGCTCCAGCGGCCCAAACGGTTCTTCGGCGCGGCACGCAATATCGAGGAAGGCGGCTCGCTGTCGATCATCGCCACCGCGCTGATCGACACGGGCAGTCGCATGGACGAGGTGATCTTCGAAGAGTTCAAGGGTACCGGCAACAGCGAGATCGTGCTCGACCGCAAGGTGGCGGACAAGCGCATCTTCCCCGCTTTGGACGTGGGCAAGTCGGGCACGCGCAAGGAAGAGCTGCTGGTCGACAAATCCAAGCTGTCGAAGATGTGGGTGCTGCGCCGTATCCTGATGCAGATGGGCACGATCGACGCGATGGAGTTCCTGCTCGACAAGATGAAGGACTCGAAGACCAACGAGAACTTCTTCGACAGTATGAATCAGTAGCGCCGTGCGGCAGCCGGCTACGTCCGGCTGACTCGCGCAAGCTTGGCCGACGGGGCGGGCGGCCTAGCCGCACGAACTCGTTCGACGTGAAGCGCGGGCTTTGCTCGCGTCCTACTGGCGTTATCGCTGAGCTTTCCGGTCAAAGCGCGACGTCTTGCGGAGGGTTGGATCCCGGCACAAGGCCGGGATGACGGTGGTGTGGGAGTGACGCTAGGGTCTCCGTCCCGTACACTTGCGCCATGCCAACCTTCGACCTAGCCGACGTCTTTACCCCCGCAGGCCTTGCCGCGCTGGGGCAGGTGATCGCGATCGACTTGATGCTGGCAGGCGACAATGTCGTCGTGCTCGGGACGCTGGCGGCGGGGTTGCCGGCGCGCGACCGGCGGCGGGTGCTGGGTATCGGCATCGGGTTGTCGCTGATCTGCCTGCTCGCTTTTGCCTGGTTCGCAACGCGGCTGCTCGCGGTGGTCGGGCTGTTGTTCGCGGGCGGGCTGCTGCTGCTGTGGGTGGCGTGGAAGCTGTGGCGCGAACTGCGCGGCGCACGCGGCAAGGTGGCGGGCGGCGCGGTGTCCGCGCGCAGGAGCCTCCTCCAGGCGGCGGTGCAGGTCGCGCTCGCCGATCTGTCGATGAGCCTCGACAATGTGCTCGCGGTCGCGGGCGCGGCGCGGGGGCACCCGACGGTGTTGTTCTTCGGGCTGGCGCTGTCGGTGACGCTGATGGCGGTCGCCGCCAGCCTGATCGCGCGGGTGATCGAGCGGCATCGCTGGATTGCCTATGCGGGGCTGGCGGTGATCGTCTATGTTGCCGCGGCGATGCTGTACCAGGGCTGGAGCGACCCGGCGATCGGCCTCGACCGGCTGTTCAGGCGAGGTTGACGCGAAAGAACTCGGCCGTGCGCCTGTCGGCGAGCTCGGCGGCTTCGGGGCGGCGGCGCGCGCCGAGCTCGGTCGCGAAGCCGTGATCGACGCCGGGATAGTCGTGCAACGTGACTTTCGGATGTGTGTCGAGCCCCGCGTGCATCGCTGCCTGCTGCTCGGGCGGGACGAGATGATCGCCACCGGCGATGTGGAGCATCAGCGGTCGCGCGATCGCGGCTGCCTCGCCCAACAGACCTGAAATGCCGACCGCATAATAGCCGACGCTCGCGTCCACGTCCGTTCGCGCGGCGGTCATGTATGCGAGTCGTCCACCGAGGCAATAGCCGACCGCGCCGACTTTGCCGCCGCGGACCGCTTCGCGTGCGGCGCGGATCGTCGCTTCGATGTCGCGTACCCCTGCGTCCTGGTCGAAGCGGCCCATCAGCCCATAGGCGCGCTGGAGCTGCTCGGGCGCGTCGGGGTCAAGCTCGACATGCGGCTCGATGCGCCAGAACAGGTCGGGCGCGATCGCGAGATACCCTGCCTCGGCGAGCGTGTCGCATTTGCGGCGGATTCCTTCGTTGACGCCGAAGATCTCCTGAATGACGATGATCGCCGCAATCGGTTTGTCCGCCGGGTCGGCGCGGTACGCGGTGAAGCGGCCCGCGTCCTCCAGCGTCTCGATGATCATCGTGGTCATGCGCGTTCCTTGTAGCGCCGCTCGTGATCGAGCAGCCATTGTTTGGTGATAGGGCCGTCGCCTGCCGAGTATGCGCCTAGCTGCCCGCTGGCGAGCACGCGATGGCAGGGGACGACGAGCGGGAACGGGTTGCGCGCGCAGGCCTGACCGACCGCGCGCGGGCTGGACGCGAGCAGCCGGGCGAGCGCGCCATAGCTCGCGGTCTCGCCATAGCCGACCGCGACGATCCCGTCGCGCAGCGCCGCTCCGCGCGCGGTGGCGGCGGGCGCGAGCGCCAGGTCGAAGGCGATGCGTTCGCCCGCGAACCACGCCTCGATCTGCTCGCGCGCGCGGCGTACCGCGCCGCCACTGGCCGCACGGGTGGTGCCCTGACGTGGACCGATGCGGATCGCGTAGAGCTGCTCCTCGTCGCCCGTCACCTCGACACGCCCGATCGGCGTTGCGAAAGCGGTGGTGTCGCGGCCATACATCATGGCGGCTATGCCGGTCCGCCGCGCCATGCTCAAGGGAGCCCCTCGATGAAGATCAACCTCGAAGTCGATTGCACCCCCGAGGAGGCGCGGCGCGTAGCGGGGCTGCCCGACCTGACCCCGCTGCATGACAAGTATCTCACCATGCTGAGTGAGACGATGGACGGCGCGGTCCGCCCCGAATTGGTCGAGACCATGATGAAGAGCTGGGCGCCGATGGGCGAGGCGGGCATGGCGATGTGGCGACGCCTGTTCGAGGCGGGCAAGCCGGGCGCGTGACCGACACGATCGTCGCGCTGTCAAGCGGACGGCCGCCGGCGGCGATCGGAGTGGTCCGGGTGAGCGGGCCCGGGGCGTTCGCGGCGGTGGGTGCGCTGGTGGGTGCGCTCCCCGAACCGCGCCAGGCAGCCTTGCGGACGTTGCGCGATGCGGACGGGGCGGTGCTCGACCGCGCACTGGTGCTGATCTTTCCCGGGCCCCCAAGTGCGACGGGCGAAGACCTGGCCGAACTGCACTGCCATGGCGGCCGCGCGGTGGTAGCGGCGGTGAAGGCGGCGTTGATCGCGCGCGCCGGCGTGCGCGCGGCCGAGCCGGGCGAGTTCACCCGCCGGGCGCTGGCGAACGGACGGATCGATCTCGCCGAAGCGGAAGGACTGGCGGACCTGCTCGCGGCGGAGACCGAAGCGCAACGTCGCGTAGCAGTCGCGGCCGCCGAAGGGCAGGTCAGCCGCGCGGCTGGGGGTTGGCTGGCGGCACTGGCGGCGTTGGCGGCGCGGGTCGAGGCGGCGATCGACTATGATGAGGAGGACGAGACGCGCGGCGTGGGTGACGTGCGTGAGGAGGTTGCCGCCCTTGCGGCCGAGTTGGACGAAGTGCTCGCAGCCCCGCCGGTCGAGCGACTGCGCGATGGCGTGCGGGTGGTGATCGCGGGGCCGCCCAACAGCGGCAAATCGACGCTGATCAACGCGCTCGCCGGGCGCGAGGTGGCGATCGTGTCGCCGGTCGCGGGCACGACACGGGATCGAGTCGAGGCGGCGGTGCAGCGCGATGGGCTGCCATTCTTGCTGGCGGACACCGCCGGGTTGACCGAAACGAGCGATCCGATCGAGGCGATCGGGGTGGGGTTGGCGCGGGAGGCCATCGGAGCGGCGGAGGTGTTGCTGTGGCTGGGCGACGACGCACCGCAAGGGACTGGTGCCTTGTGGGTGCATGCGCGGTGTGATGTGCCTGGGCGGGAGGTCGCACCAGAAAGCGCGGCGGCGGTGTCGGCTCTCCATGGCTTCGGTGTCGAGGTGCTGTGGAGCGCCATCGCCGAGCGCGCGCGCGCGTTGCTGCCAAGGCCCGATCAGTTGGCGATCAATGCCCGGCAGCGCGGGCTAGTGCAGAAGGCGCATCTCGCATTGGTCGAAGTGATGCAGACCGAGGACGCGCTGATCGTCGCCGAACAGCTCCGCATCGCGCATCGTGCGCTGGCGGCGATCATCGGGGTGGACGCGACCGAGGCGATGCTCGACGCGCTGTTCGCGCGTTTTTGCCTCGGGAAGTGAGTTCCACGTGGAACAAACGCCCAGGCTGACCTAGAGGCTGGGCATGGTGGACGTCATCGTCATCGGAGCGGGACATGCAGGCGTTGAAGCGGCCTGCGCGGCCGCGCGACGCGGCGCGGCGGTGCTGTTGCTCACGTTCGACCAGAGCAACATCGGCGTGATGTCCTGCAATCCGTCGATCGGCGGCGTCGGTAAGGGCCATATCGTGCGCGAGCTCGACGCGCTCGACGGCGTCATGGCGCAAGCGGCGGACGCGAGCGCGATCCATTACCGGATGCTCAACGCCAGCAAGGGCAAAGCGGTGCAGGGTCCTCGCGTCCAGGCCGACCGGCAGCGTTACGCGAGAGCGGTGCGCGCGGCCGTGGCGCGCACGCCCGGCGTGATCGTGCGCGCGGGAGAAGTCGTAGACCTTGCGATCGTGCGCGACCGGGTGACCGGCGTCGTGCTCGCCAATGGATCGACAATCCCGACGCGCGTGGTGGTGCTGGCGACGGGAACATTCCTTGGCGGGCGAATCTTCCGCGGCGACGAGCGCGCGCCGGGTGGGCGCATTGGTGAGCGCGCGGCGGGGCCGCTGGCGGCACGATTGCGGGACCACGGGCTGGCGACCGCCCGGCTCAAGACCGGGACGCCGCCGCGGCTGGACGGCCGCACGATCGACTGGGCGCAGTTGGTCGAGCAGCCGTCGGACGCCCGCGACTGGCGAATGTCGCCGCTGACTCGGGGCGAGCGGCTGCCCCAAGTCGCCTGCGCAGTGACGCGGACAACCGAGCGGACCCACGACCTGATCCGCGCCAATCTGGCCCGCTCGCCGCTGTTCGGGGGCGCGATCGAAGGGGCGGGGCCGCGCTATTGCCCATCGATCGAAGATAAGGTGGTCCGCTTCGGTGACCGTGACGGGCAC
Source organism: uncultured Sphingomonas sp. (assembly GCA_964235525.1). Classification (GTDB taxonomy): domain Bacteria; phylum Pseudomonadota; class Alphaproteobacteria; order Sphingomonadales; family Sphingomonadaceae; genus Sphingomonas. Next base: position 5,979 of record CAXSEO010000008.1, read on the forward strand.
CAGCTGTTCCTCGAACCGGAGGGGCTCGACGATCCGCTGGTCTATCCCAACGGGCTGTCGACCTCGCTGCCGCCGGACGTTCAGGAAAAACTGGTCCGCTCGGTCCCGGGTCTCGAGCGGGCACGCGTCGCGGTGCCGGGCTATGCGGTCGAGTACGACTATCTCGACCCGCGCGGGCTCGATCACCAGCTGGCGGTGCGCACCATCGCGGGGCTATTCTGCGCCGGACAGATCAACGGCACCACTGGCTATGAGGAGGCGGCGGGGCAGGGGCTGGTCGCGGGCGCGAACGCCGCGGGTGAGGCACTCGGCCTTGCGCCGTTGTTGCTCGACCGCGCGTCGAGTTACCTCGGCGTGATGGTCGACGACCTCGTGCTCCAGGGCGTCACCGAGCCATACCGGATGCTGACCGCCCGCGCCGAGTACCGGCTGTCGCTGCGCGCGGACAATGCGGAGACCCGGCTGGCGGAGGCGGGGCTCGGGGCCGGGCTGATCGGGGCGGAGCGGCGTGTCCACCTCGACCGGCGCGCGGCGGTGCGAACGCGGGTCGAGGCGGTGCTCGACGCGGAGTTCACCGCCGCCGAACTGGCCGCGCAAGGCGCGGCTGTCGGGCAGGACGGTGCGCGGCGAACGGCGCGTGAGTGGCTGCGCTTCGGACAGGTCGGCCTCGCGCACGTCGCGCCCGAACTCGACGCGGCCGACCCGCTTGTCGAGGAGCTTGTCGAGGACGCGCGTTACGCGCCCTATCTCGACCGGCAAGTGGAGGAGATCGTGCGGTTGCGACGCGATGAGGCGGTGCGGCTGAACCCTGCGCTCGACTATGCGCGGGTGCCGGGGCTATCGACGGAGATGGCGGAGCGATTGGCGCGCGTCCGGCCCGACTCACTTGCGGCGGCCTCGCGGGTGCGCGGCGTGACGCCGGCGGCGTTGACGGCGGTGCTGCTCCACGCGACGCGCAAGGCGGCGTGACCGAGGCAGAGGCGAGGGACTGGATCGCCGGTACGTTCGGAGAGGCGGCGGTGGACGATCTCGGGCGCTTTGCCGAGCTGCTGGCGGGGGGGAACGAGCGGCAGAACCTTGTCGCGCCCTCGACGCTCGCGAGCATCTGGACGCGGCATCTCGTGGACAGCGCTCAACTGGCGCTGCTCGACAGCGGGGAGGGACTGTGGCTCGATATTGGCAGCGGCGGCGGGCTGCCGGGGCTGGTATTGGCGTTGCTGCTCGACCGCCCTTTCCTGCTGTGCGAGCCGCGACGGCTGCGCGCGGAGTTTCTGACCGACGCCGTCACGACGCTCGGCTTGGGCACTCGCGTGACCGTCGCGCAGGCCAAGGTGGAGGCGCTCCGGACCCCTGCCGCGACCATCTCCGCGCGCGCGGTTGCTCCCCTGACGACGCTGTTCACCGCCGCCCGGCATTGCGCCACGCCCGCAACAAACTGGATCATGCCGCGTGGCAAGTCGGGACGGAGTGAGCTAGAAGCGGTGGTGCGCGCCGTCCAAGGTGAGTTCCACGTGAAACAAAGCCTGACCGACCCTCAAGCCGTGATCGTCGTCGCTCGCGGGATCGGCGCGCGATGACGGTGATCGCGGTCGCGAACCAGAAAGGCGGGGTCGGCAAGACCACCAGCGCGATCAACCTCGCAACCGGGCTGGCCGCGATCGGGCATCGCGTGCTGCTGATCGACCTCGACCCGCAAGGGAACGCGTCGACCGGACTTGGCGTCGGTCGCAACGAGCGGGCGGTGTCGTCGTACGAGGTGTTGATCGGCCGCGCGTCGGTCCCGGCGGCGGCGATGGCGACGCGGGTGCCGCGGCTCGACCTGATCCCGGCGACGGTCGACCTGTCGGGCGCGGAGATCGAGCTGGTCGAGCTCGACGCGCGCACCCACCGGCTCAGCCAAGCGCTGCGGCAAGGGCGCGAGCGGTGGGACGTGGTGCTGATCGACTGCCCGCCCTCGCTGGGTTTGCTGACGATCAACGCGATGGTCGCGGCGGACGCGCTGCTGGTGCCGCTGCAATGCGAGTTCTTCGCGCTCGAAGGGCTGAGCCAGTTGCTGAGCACGGTGGAGCGCATCCGCAAGCGGTTCAATCCGGGGCTGTCGATCCTCGGGGTCGCGCTGACGATGTTCGATCGCCGCAACCGGTTGAGTGAGCAGGTCGCAACCGATGTACGCGCGGTGCTGGGGCGAGTGGTGTTCGACACGGTGATCCCGCGCAACGTGCGGCTGTCGGAGGCACCGAGCCACGGGCTGCCCGCATTGATCTACGACCACCGCTGCTCGGGGTCGGAGGCGTATATGGCGCTCGCACGGGAGCTGATCGCGCGGCTGCCGGGCCGGGCGGAGGCGGCGTGACGCGGGTGGGCGGACTCGGGCGTGGGTTGAGCGCGCTGATCGACGATGCGACGCACGAGGAGGTTTCGGAGTCGTCCGGGCGCATGGGGCAAGGCGGCGCGCGATTGCTCCCCGTCGACGCGCTCGAACCGCATCCGGACCAGCCGCGCCGCGCGTTCGCGGATGCGGCGCTCGACGAGCTTGCCGCCTCGATCCGCGAGCGCGGGCTGCTCCAGCCAATCGTCGTGCGCGCGCGCGGGAGCGGCTATCAGATCGTCGCGGGCGAGCGTCGCTGGCGCGCGGCGCAGCGCGCACGGCTGACCGAGGTGCCGGTGATCGTCCGCGACTTCGACGATTCCGAAACGCTCCAGGTCGCGATCCTCGAGAACATCCAGCGTGAGGACCTCAACGCGATCGAGGAGGCCGAGGCGTACCGGCGGTTGATGCTCGAGTTCGGCCACACGCAGGACGCGCTCGCGAAAGTGGTGCACAAGTCGCGCAGTCATGTCGCCAACCTGCTGCGCCTGCTCGACCTGCCCGGGTCGGTGCAGGTCCAGGTCGTCGCGGGCACGCTGACGATGGGGCACGCGCGCGCGTTGCTCGGCGCGCCGGAGGTGGAGTCGCTCGCCGAACAGGTGGTCGCGCGCGGACTGTCGGTGCGCGACACCGAGAAGCTCGCGCGCGCCGCCAAGGGTGGAGGCGAGCCGGCGCGCGCCCGGGGCGAGCGCTCGCCGCGCGAGAGCGGTGGCCGCGACTCGGACGTGGCAGCGCTGGAGCAGCAGCTTGCCGATCTGCTCGGCGTCTCGGTGCGGATCGCGTTCGGCGAGGGCGGCGGCTCGATCACGCTCGCCTATCAGACGCTCGATCAGCTCGACATGCTGTGCCAGCGGTTGAGCGGGGAGGCGATGTAGGTCGTTGCATGTTCCCCGGCGAAGGACGGGGCCCAGTGCCGGTATGCCCGGACGGCGGATCACTAGGTAAAGGCAGCGTACCTGGGCTCCGGCCTTCGCCGGGGAACTGAGTGCTGCCTTGAACGGCGAGCAAGTGGGGACGTGCGAGCGCGCTATGCCCGCCGCTCGACCACCCTCGCCATCCCGAGCGCCGCCTTCTCTGCCAGCACCTCCCCCGCATTGCCCGGAGCCATGCCGTCGCGTTGCGCTCGTCCTACCGCCGCCAGCGCGTCGGCGAGCATCGGCTGGGTCCAGCGGCGGAGCGCGGCGGCCAGCGCGTCTTCCTTGCTGAAGTGGACGCCGCGCCGCTTCATCAGCTGCTTCGGGTCGCCACCGCCGTCCGCCTCCCGGCGAAGCTCCACCATCAGCATCAGCCGTCGCGCCAGCTGACGCTGCCACCCCACCGGCGACGCGCCCGTCTCGCGCAACCGCGCCAGCTCCGCGCCGAGGGCGGAGAGATCGCCCGCCGCGATGGCCGTAATCGCCGCGCCGGCTTCGGCCTCGCCCAGATCCGCGCCGACCGCATCGAGTGCCGCATCGTCGAGCTCGCGCGGGCGATCCGGGGCGGCATCGAGGTACAGGGCCAGCTTCTCCAGCTCGCGCGCCATCACCGCGCGGTCGCCCCCGCTTGCTTCCGCGACACGCCGCGCGGTACGACCGACCTGGCGCAGCCCGAGCGCACGCGCGAGATCGGCGGCGATGCTTTCGGCGTTCTTCGCGTCCGGCACATAGCAGGCGAAGCTCATCGCCTGGCGGTGTGCCTGCGCCAGCTTGACCAGCTTGCCGGTGGTCTTGAGCCCAGGCGCGATCGCCACCACCGGATTGCCCGCGCGCGGCGCGGTGAGCAGCGTCTGGATCGCCTCCGCGCTCTCCTCGCCAACCCCCGTTACGCGGATCCAGCGGCCCTCGTCGAACAGCGACAGCGACGCCGCCTCGTCCGCGAGCCGCGCGGGGGCGACTTTCAGCGCCGTGCCGTCGAGATCGACCCGCTCCGCCGCCGCTCCCATCGCGCGCCCGAGCCGGGCGGCGTGGTCCTGCGCCGCCGCTTCATCGGGGCCGTGGAGCAGAAACAGCCGCACGTCGGCGGGCGGACGGTCGAGCGCGGCGCGCAGTTGCCCCGCGCTTGCCTTCACGGCGTGGCGTGCGCTCGGATCGCCAGCCGGGTGACGATCTGGTCGGCGACGACCGTGCTCAACCGCTCGAGTGCGGTGTTTTCGGCGGCGATGGTCGCGTATTCGCTGCTGCTGATCACGTCGAGGCCTTCATCGGAGCCGGCGGTCGCGTCGAGCAGCACGGTGCCATGCGCGAGGTCGACCAGCTGGTAACGCGCGCGCAGCTTGCGCCGCTCGCGCGTGACCGAATCGTCGGCGCGGACGCCATAGCCGGTGATCTGGTCGTCGAGCTTGACATCGAGCCGGTATAGCGGCGCAACGCCGTCCTCCGCCGCGAACCGGTCGCGCAGCGCGTTCCGCATCAGCCACCCGGCCTTGCCCTCGATCGGCGCGACCTCCACGCGAGCGAGCGAGCGCGCGACCGGGCCCGCCGCGCCGTCGGCGTAGAGCGGGTGCAGCCCGCACCCGGCAAGCGGGGCGAGCAGCAAGAAGGTAGCGAGGCGCTTCATGCGACGAGGTTCACAAGCCGGTCGGGCACCACGATCACCTTGCGCGGCGATGCACCGTCGAGGATGCGGACGACGTTGGCGCTGGCGAGCGCGGCCGCCTCGACGTGTTCTCGCGCGGTGCCTTTGGGCAGCGTGAGCGTGTCACGGAGCTTGCCGTTGACCTGCACCGCGATCGTCACCTCATCGTCGACCAGCATCGCCGGGTTGACCAGCGGCCAAGTCGCGTCGGCGATCAGCCCTGCCTCGCCCAGCCCCGCCCACGCCTCCTCGGCGAGATGCGGCGTCATCGGGCTCGCAAGCAACAGCATGGTGCGTGCGGCATCACGCCGGTCGCGCGTCGCGGGCGCCTTCTCGAGCGCGTTGGCCAGCGTGTAGAGCAGCGCCACCGCCTTGTTGAACTGCAACCCCTCGATCGCCTCGGCGACGCCGGCGGTCGTTCGGTGGACCAGCTTGCGGAGCGCGAGGTCGTCACCGTCGCCCGACGCTGCGTCCGCCTTCACCAGCCGCCACAACCGCTGAACGAAGCGCCACGCGCCTTCGATGCCGGCCTCGCTCCACGGCAGGTCGCGCTCGGGCGGCGAGTCGGAGAGCATAAACCAGCGCACCGCGTCGGCGCCGTACTGGTCGACGATCGGCTCGGGGTCGACGGTGTTCTTCTTGGATTTGGACATCTTCTCGACACGGCCGACGGTGATTGGCGCGCCCGTTGCTGCCTCGCGACCGTCTTTGACCAAGTCGGGGGAGAGCCAACGACCATCTTCCGCGCGGTACGTCTCGTGCGTCACCATGCCCTGCGTGAACAGCCCGGCGAACGGCTCGGCGATATCGAGCTGGCCGATGTGCTGGAACGCGCGGGTCCAGAAGCGGGCGTAAAGCAGGTGCAGGATCGCATGCTCGACCCCGCCGATATACTGCCCGACCGGCAGCCACTGCTCGGCGACCACGCGGTCGAACGGCTTGTCGCGCGGCTGACTGGCGAAACGGATGAAGTACCAGCTCGAGTCCGCGAACGTGTCGAGCGTGTCCGTCTCGCGCCGCGCGTCCGCGCCGCACGCGGGACAAGCGACTTGCTTCCAGGTGGGATGGCGGTCGAGCGGGTTACCGGGAACGTCGAAAGTCACGTCCTCGGGCAGCAACACGGGCAGCTGCTCGCGCGGCACCGGCACAACGCCGCACGCGCCGCAATGAATGATCGGGATCGGCGTGCCCCAGTAACGCTGGCGGCTGACCCCCCAGTCGCGCAGGCGATACACCGTCGCGCGCTTGCCCCAGCCCTCGCCCTCGGCGCGGTCGATCACCGCGCGCTTGGCGTCGGCGATGTCCATCCCGTCGAGGAAATGCGAGTTGCAGATCGTGCCCGCGCCGGTGAACGCTTCGTCACCAACGAACACGGGCGCGTCATGCGCGCCGTCTGAGACTACGCGCTTGACCGGCAGCGCGTATTTGCGCGCGAAGTCGAGGTCGCGTTGGTCATGCGCGGGGACGCCGAACACCGCGCCGGTGCCGTACTCCATCAGCACGAAGTTGGCGATGTAGACCGGCAGCGTCCAGCGCGCGTCGAGCGGGTGGCGCGCGGTGAGGCCAGTGTCGAAGCCCAGCTTTTCCTGCGTGTCCAGCTCGGCGGCGGTGGTGCCGCCCTGCTTGCATCGCTCGATGAACGCGGTGGCGTCGGGGCTGGCGGCGGCGAGCGATTGCGCGAGCGGGTGATCCGCCGCGACCGCGACGAACGATGCGCCGAAGATCGTGTCGGGGCGGGTGGTGAACACGTCCACCTGATCCTCCCCGGCACGGGGAGGGGGACCGTTCGGCAAAGCCGAATGGTGGAGAGGGTTCTCCGAGAGCGCACCACCCGTGGCAGCCGCCCCTCCACCATGCCGCTGCGCGTCACGGTCCCCCTCCCCGCGAGCGGGGAGGATCACGAACCTGAACCGCAGCCCCTCGCTCTTGCCGATCCAGTTCTCCTGCATCAGCCGGACCTTGTCGGGCCAGTCCTTGAGGTCACCCAGCCCCGCCAGCAGCTCGTCCGCGAAGTCGGTGATCTTGAGGAACCACTGGCTGAGCTTGCGCTTCTCGACGGCCGCGCCCGAGCGCCAGCCGCGCCCGTCGATCACCTGCTCGTTGGCGAGCACGGTCATGTCAACCGGGTCCCAATTGACCGCGCTCTCCTTGCGATAGACCAGCCCGGCCGCATAGAAATCGAGGAACAGCGCCTGCTCGTGCCCGTAATAGTCCGGCTCGCAGGTGGCCAGCTCGCGCGACCAGTCGAGCGCGAAGCCGAGCCGTTTCAATTGCGCGCGCATGGTGGCGATGTTGGCGCGGGTCCACGCGCCGGGGTGGACGCCCCGCTCCATTGCTGCGTTCTCGGCGGGCATCCCGAACGCGTCCCACCCCATCGGGTGAAGCACCTCCATGCCGCGCATCCGACGGTAGCGCGCGAGCACGTCGCCCATCGTGTAGTTACGGACGTGCCCCATATGGATGTGCCCCGACGGGTAGGGGAACATCTCGAGGACGTAGCTCTTCGGTTTGAGGCTGGCGTCGTCGGCGTGGAACGTACCGCGCTCGCCCCACACCCCCTGCCAGTGCGCGTCCGCCTTGAGCGCGTTGAAGCGCGACGCCATCAGGCGTCCTAACCCGCCACGGCGGCGCGGCGGAGGTCGCGAGCGCGGGTGAGGATGATGTCCTCCAGCTTCTGCACCGTCGCCGCCTGCACGGGCGCAGCGACCCACTGGCCGTTCTGCTGCACCTGACGCAGCGCCGCGACCCGCACCGCGTCCGCGCGCAGATCCTGGTCGAGGATCGTCACCGTAACCTTGAGCCGCTCGCCCGGCGTCGACGGATTGATATACCAGTCGGTGACGATCACGCCGCCGTTGGAATCGGTCTGCACCAGCGGCATGAAGCTCAGCGTATCGAGCGACGCGCGCCACAGATACGCGTTGACGCCGATCGCGGTGACCTTGGATGGAGCCATCGCCTCCGTCTTGGGCCGCTTGCCGTGATGATGGACGCAGGCGGCGAGGGCGGCCGCCATCGCCAGAGCGGAAACGGCGCGCGAACGACGGATCATCGGGCAAGCTTTCTGTACGGACACACTTCGCGCTGCTATCTACCCGTCGCGGCGGAGCACGGCAAGGCGGCGGCTTATGTGTGCCCGTTGCAACACTCCGGACAAAAAGCGGGCGCACGGGCGTGACGGGGGAGCGAAACCTGTTAGGCGGCGGTTGCCGAGAGGACAGCGCAAAAGGTCTATTCGAGTCGTGGCGGTGAAGCGTGTCACCATTGTCGGGATCGCGGGGGCGTTGGCCGTCTCCGCAGCCTTGGTCGCGCCCGCCTCCGGCGCGCCCGAGGGGCAGGGCAGGAGCGCGCGGCGCGTCGGCGCGACACCGGCCGCGAGCTTCGGCACTTTCACCCCCGCCGCCGCCGACCCACGCCTTGCCGCGCTGATCGCGCGCGGTGGGCTTGACGGCGATGCGTTCCACTTCACCCCCGCCGAGACACGGCGCGCGAACCGCGCGGTGACGGTGGCGGTCCGCTCGCGCACGCTGCGGTCGAGCCCGGCGGTGCAGCGGGTCGAGACCGCGCAGGCGGGCACGGTGGGCCTTGCGCCAATCGCGTACAATCTTGGGGTCGCGGTCGGCTGGAAGCGGTTCGCGATCGCGGGCGATGTCGCGCATGTCGACCTGGCGGGTCAGCCCGACAGCCGCGAGTCGGCGGATGTCGGAGTGACGTACAGGCTGCACCGCTTCACCGGACGAGTGAAGGGCAATGTCAATCGCCCGCTCGCGGACGCGCCCGCGCTGGTCGCGCCCGCGCAGAGCTATTCGGTCGATGTCGGCGGCGCGTACTCGCTGTCGCGCAACGTCGACGTGACGGCGGGCGTTCGATACCGCATGGACCGCGACCGGCTCGAGCGGCTGGACCAGGACCCGCGGCGGGACTCGCAGGCGGTGTATGTGGGGACGGCTTTCCGCTTTTAGGCGCGGCGCGGCAGGTGGCCACGCCCAATTGACTCGCGCAAGCCCGGCCAGCCTTGCCATCGGCGAGGTCTGACGACGCGGCTTTGCCGCGGCGGAGCTTGGGTGTTAGCTGCCGTAAAACTTGGCGACGGGAGTCCCTCATGGCTGTTCTCGGCATCGGCGGCCTGTTCTTCCGCGCGCGCGACCCCGACGCGCTTGCCGCTTGGTATCGCGAGCATCTTGGCGTCGGCGCGGGCTGCGCGGCGGAGGGGATGGGCGAGCCTGACCCGCATCTTTGGACGACGACCGGCGGCGCGACCGTGTTCGCGCCCTTTCCCGCCGAGAGCGACTATTTCGCCGCCGACAAGGCGTTCATGCTGAACCTGCGCGTGAGCGGGCTAGACGCGATGCTGGCCGCGCTCGCAGCGGCGGGCATCGAGGCGATCACCAATCCGGAATGGGACAATCAGGGCCTAGGCCGGTTTGCGCGCGTCCACGACCCGGAGGGCAATGCGGTCGAGCTATGGGAGCCGGAATGACGGAGGAGACGTAAAGCCGTCGATCCCCGCCCATCCTGCGAAGCCCAGCCCGCGCAATCGCCGGAACCGCCGCGCGCTCATCCCGCCCAGCGCGATCGCGGTCACCGGCAACCTCCGCGCCACCGCCGCCGCGCGCAGCGGGCCCAGCGCGCGAGCGCCCGGGTGCGAGCGGGTGGGGAACACCGGCGACACGAACATGACGCGTGCCCCCTCCCTCATCGCCGCGATCGCCTCCCGCCGGTCGTGCGCCGGCCAGGTCAGCGAGCCGCGCCGCCCATGCGTCCCGGCCTCGCCGCGCCCGAGCCGCTCCGTCCCGGCGCGGACCAGCACCAGCCCGCGCCGCGCGCACACCGCCGCCACCCGCGCCCACAACCGCCGTCGTTCAGCTGGCTGCGTAGCATAGTGCCGGAACACCACGCCCGCCCCGCGTGGAAGTCGATCCAGCGCCGCCCATAGCGACTCACCCATCCGTTCGTCGGTCAGGAGCCACAGCAAGGGTTGGCGGGCGCGCATCGCCGCCCGTATAGCGCCGCCATGTCAACGGACGAGAGCCTCGCCGCCGTGCGCGACCGGATCGCCAGGGCGGCGCGCGTTGCGGGGCGCGACCCGGCGGCCGTGACGCTGGTGGCGGTGTCGAAGACGCACGGGGCAGACGCGATCCGCCCGCTGCTCGACGCGGGGGTGCGCGTGTTCGGGGAGAACCGCGTTCAGGAGGCGGAGGCGAAATGGCCCGCGCTGCGGGACGAGTATTCCGGGGTCGAGCTGCACCTTGTCGGCCAGCTCCAGTCGAACAAGGCGGACGCGGCGGCGGCGCTGTTCGATTGCATCCACTCGCTCGACCGCGCCTCGCTTGCCACCGCGCTTGCCCGCGCGGCGGAGCGGACCGGGCAGCGTCCGCGCTGCTTCGTGCAGGTGAACATCGGTGACGAGTCGCAAAAGGGCGGCTGTGCGATCGACGACGTGCCCGCGCTGCTCGACGCGGCGCGTGGAGCGGGGTTGCCGGTCGCCGGGCTGATGGCGGTGCCGCCCGCCGGCGTCGAGGCCGCGCCGTATTTCGCGCTGCTGGCCAAGCTGGCGCGCGACAACGGCGTGGCGGGGCTGAGCATGGGGATGTCGGACGATCTGGAGGCGGCGGTGATGCTAGGCGCGACGCATGTCCGGGTCGGCTCCGCGCTGTTCGGGGCACGGGGATGAGGTTCGACGCTCTCCTGTTCGACTTCGACGGCGTGCTGATCGAGAGCGAGTATGCCAGCAACCGCCAGATCGCGGACTGGCTGACCGCGAACGGCTGGCCGACCACGCCCGCCGAGTCGATGGCGCGCTTTATGGGACTGGCGGGCCCCGACTTCCACGCTGCGCTGGAGGCGCATATCGGCGGCGCGATCCCGCCCGGGTTCCACGACGCGCGCCGCGCGGAGGACGAGCGGGTGATGCGCGACGGCGTCGACGCGGTCGCAGGCGCGGTGGCGTTCGTCCGTGCGCTCCCGTCCGGGCTGCCGCGCGCGGTCGTGTCGTCGAGTTCGACCGCGTGGATCCGGCGTCACCTCGACCATATCGGGCTGGCGGGGGCGTTCGACGACCACATCTATAGCGGGCGCGAGCATGTCGCGCGCGGCAAGCCCGCGCCGGACCTGTACCTGTACGCGGCGGAGCGGCTCGGCGTGGCGATCGAGCGGTGCGCGATCATCGAGGACTCGCCGGTCGGCGCGCGGGGAGCAGTGGCATCGGGGGGATATGTGATCGGGCTGGTGGCTGGCACGCATTGCGGCGCGGAGCATGGTGCTGCTCTGAGTGCACTAGGGGTGGACGCAGTGGCGAGGGACTTCGACGAGGTGGCGAGCCTGCTGGCCTGACCGACGATGTTCGCCGGCGAAGGCCGGGGCCCAGCTACGGTGAACGTCGTGAGCGGCTACTGCCAATCGGCCATGTGCCGTGACTGGGCCCCGGCCTTCGCCGGCGAACGACGACAACCTCCTGCTCCTCAACTGCGCGAAGACGAGGGCCGCCAAGATGACGTTCACCGCCGCGTGAACAGCATCGCGACGAAGTCGTAGGGGATGGCCGCCGCCTCGCGGAAGTGGTTCCAGCGGCGCTGGTCCTGCGGTACGTTCGCGCGCTCGGGCGGGGACGCGACGGGGAGAGTGCGGACGCCTGCCATACGGAACAGCATCCGCGTGCGCGGCAGGTGATAGCGGTCGGTGCAGACATACACCGGCCCGAGCGCCTCCTTGCGCCAGCACCGCGCGGCGGCGAGCACGGTCTGGAGCGTGTCGCGGCTCGCCTCGTCGAGGATCAGCCGCGCGCGGTCGATGTCGGCGGACAGCTCGCGCTTGATGACGAACGCTTCGGAGAGGCCGTGCGACTTGGGCGTACGCCCCGAGCAGAACACCAGCGAGTCCGGCATCGTCAGCGCCGCGTCGCGCGCGAACCCGATCCGGCGCGCGAGCGTCGGCGTCGGTCGCCCGTCCGCCGTCACGGCCGCGCCGAACACGACGATCAGGGCCCGGTCAGAGCTGATGGCCAGTCCGGTCGCGCTTGGTGTCGAGGTAGCGCGCGTTGTGCGGGTTGGCGGGGAGCGCGTGCGGCACGCGCTCGGCGACCGTGACGCCCGCCGCTTCGAGCTGCGCTACCTTGGCCGGGTTATTGGTCAGCAGACGGATGCGGTCCTGCCCGAGCAGCTGGAGCATCCGGGCGGCGATCCGGTAATCGCGCGCGTCGACCGCGAAGCCCAGCCGGGTGTTCGCGTCCACCGTGTCGAAACCCTGATCC
>CAXSEO010000009.1:0-16484 GCA_964235525.1 uncultured Sphingomonas sp.
GGCGGGGGGCGCGTAGACGGTGAAGAGCTTCAACGGCCCCTCGCCGCGATAACGCCGTGGAGAGCGGGTTCGAGAGTGGCTTCTGGCTCAACCAAACGGCTCGCTGGTCGTCAGTCATTGGGTCAACACCGAAGTGTCGGTCGCGCTTGCCCGTAAGCGACGCGTTGGAGAGCTCTCGCCGGAAAAGGAGACGACGGGACGGACGCTATGGCACTCGGCCCAGCTCGCGATGTTGCGCTGCTTGTCGGTCTCGGCCGCGGACTTCAGCCTCGCTGCGGATTATTGCGCGCGACGGGACCTGACGCTGCGCGGTGCCGATGCGCTCCATCTCGCAATCGTTCAACGCGAGCGCTTGATGCTCGCCACACTCGATCGTGGCATGGCGCAGGTCGCGCGCCAGATCGGGCTGCCGCTTCAGGACTTGGACTGAGATCAGTCGTCCTCGTCGTCGAATGCCGCCAGGTGGAGCGGGCGCGCGCTAATCCCCTGCCCCGCGCACCAATGCACCAGCGCCTCCTCGCGTCCATGCGTCACCCATACCTCGCGCGGGGAAATCTCGAGCAGCGTGGTGGTGAGTTCGTCCCAGTCGGCATGGTCGGAGAGGATCAGCGGTAGCTCGACGTTCTTCTGTCGCGCGCGCTGGCGCACCCGCATCCATCCGCTCGCCATCGCGGTGATTGGATCGGGCAACCGCCGCGACCAGCGATCGTTGAGCGCGCCGGGCGGGCACATCACGACATGCCCCGCGACGTCCTTCTTCGCGGCCCCGGTGGCGGGGAGCAGCTCGCCGAGCGCGACCCCGTGCTCGGCGTAGAGGTCGCACAAGCGTTGCAGCGCGCCGTGGATGAAGATCGGTGCCTCATGCCCGCGCGCGCGCAGCTCGGCAATCACCCGCTGCGCTTTGCCGAGCGCGTATGCGCCCACCAGCACGCAACGGTCGGGGTTGGCGTGGAGCGCGGCGAGCAGCTTGTCGATCTCGTCGCCCGTCTCCGGGTGGCGGAACACCGGCAGGGCAAAGGTCGCTTCCGTCACGAACACGTCGCAGGCGACCGGCTGGAACGGAGCGCAGGTCGGGTCCGCGCGGCGCTTGTAGTCGCCCGACACCACCACCCGCTCGCCGCGCCAGTCGAGCACGATCTGCGCCGAGCCGAGCACATGCCCGGCAGGGACGAAGCCGACGTCGACCTCGCCGAGGCGGATCGTCTCGCCATAGGCCACGGGCTTCTCCGCTTGAGGGCCGTAGCGCGCGGTCATGATCGCCAGCGTCTCGGGAGTCGCCCACACCGCCTGGTGCCCGCCGCGCGCGTGATCGGCATGGCCGTGGGTCACCAGCGCCTGCACGACAGGCGTGGACGGGTCGATCCACGCATCGGCGGGGCGGACATAGATGCCGTGCGGGTGCGGTTCGATCCAGTCGCCGAGCGTCATCCCCGCGCTATGCCCGCGCAGCCCGCGCCGGGCTAGGCAGGATCGAAACGCGCGGGCCGGTCGTTATGAGGTCGAACCGAAACATAGGCGCGAAACGATGCAAGGCGGATTTTGGCAGGGCAGCATGTACGGGCTGGTGGTGATCGCCGGCTTCATCATCCTCGGCGCGGCGATCGCGTACGCGATGATCCGCAACAAACGCACTCCGCGCGAGGAGCAGCGAACGGAGGAAGCGACCCGCCGCCTGTACGAAGCGCAGAACGCGGACGACCAGGCGCCGCGGTGAGGACGAGTGGCGGTCCGTAGCTCGTACAATCGGTCGCAAGTTTAGGATCACTGCTGCATAGCCTCTTCCCGTCACCCCGGCCTCGTGCCGGGGTCCAATAACGTCCGCGTGCTTGCGTTACGCAATGTCCGCACCACGTTGGATGCCGGAACAAGTCTGGCATGACGAAGGTTTGATGGGCGTGGAAATACGGTGGTTTTGACCAACGGCGAAGAGTTTGCAACCACCCTCCCCGCCGCCCTCACCGCCTGGTTCTCGCGGCGTGGATGGCGTCCCCGCCGTCACCAGCTCGACATGTTCGAGCGCGCCCGCGAGGGTCGCCACGCGCTCCTGGTCGCCGCGACCGGCGCGGGCAAGACGCTGGCGGGGTTCCTCCCCACGCTCGTCGACCTGATCGAGCACCCGCGCGAGGGGCTGCACACGCTCTACGTCTCCCCCCTCAAGGCGCTGGCGGTCGACGTGCAGCGCAACCTGCTCGCCCCGGTCGAGGAGATGGGGCTGGCGATCAGCATCGAGACGCGTAGCGGCGACACGCCCTCGGACCGCAAAGCCCGACAACGGGCACGCCCGCCGCAGATCCTGCTGACCACGCCCGAGTCGCTGTCCTTGCTGCTGAGCTATCCCGACAGCTTCACGATGTTCGGGGGGCTGCAAACGATCATCGTCGACGAGGTCCACGCCTTTGCTACCGGCAAGCGCGGCGACCTATTGTCGCTGTGCATGGCCCGGCTGCAGCGGATCGCGCCCGCGATGCGCCGCGTCGCACTGTCGGCGACGGTGGCGGACCCGGACGGCTACCGTGCCTGGCTCGCGCCCGACGGCGACATCGACACGGTCGCGAGCGTGCAGGGCGAGCCAGGCGCGGACCCGCACATCACCATCCTGCTGCCCGAGGGCCGCGTGCCGTGGTCAGGCCATTCGGGCCGCTATGCCGCCGAGCAGGTGATGGCGGAGATCGAGACCCACCGCACCTCCATCGTGTTCTGCAACACCCGCAGCCTCGCCGAGCTGATCTTCCAGGACTTGTGGAAGGTGAACGCGATGGGGCTGCCGATCGGCGTTCATCACGGGAGCCTCGCGCGCGAGGCGCGGCGCAAGGTGGAGGGGGCGATGGCGGACGGTCGCCTGCGCGCGCTGGTCGCGACTGCGTCGCTCGACTTGGGGGTCGATTGGGGCGATGTCGATTGCGTGATCCAGATGGGCGCGCCCAAGGGCTCGTCGCGGCTGCTCCAGCGGATCGGCCGCGCCAACCACCGGCTCGACGAAGCGTCGGAGGCGATCCTCGTGCCCGGTAACCGCTTCGAGTATCTTGAAGCCCGCGCAGCGCTCGACGCCGTTGAAGCGGGCGAGCTCGACCCGGACCTGTTCCGCCCCGGCGCGCTCGACGTGCTGGCGCAGCACGTCATGGCCTGCGCCTGCGCCGCGCCGTTCCATGCTGCGGAATTGCTTCAGGAGATACGTGCAGCATTGCCCTACTCCGCTTTGCCCAACGACACTTTCGATCGCGTGCTCGGCTTTATCAGCGACGGCGGCTACAGCCTGAAGGCGTACGATCGGTTCAAGCGGCTGACCCAAGAGTCCGACGGCAGCTGGCGCATTAGCCACCCGCGCTTTGCGCTCCAGCACCGGCTCAACGCGGGGATCATCGTCGAGGCGACGATGCTGACCGTCCGCTTCCGCAACGGGCGCAACCTCGGCAAGGTGGAGGAAGGCTTCGCCGCGACGCTCAGCCCCGGCGACACCTTCTTCTTCGCGGGGCTCAGCCTCGAGGTCGAGAAGATGGATGCCGAAGATCTCGTCGTCCGCGCCACCTCCAAGCCCGCGCGTATCCCGACCTATGGCGGCGCGCGGATGCCGCTGTCGACCAATCTCGCCGACCGGGTGCGCCGCTTCCTGGCGGAGCCCGCCGAATGGCCGCGTTTCCCCGACGACGTGCGCGAATGGCTGGAGATGCAGGCGCGCCGCTCCGTCCTCCCCCGCCCCGGGCAGTTATTGGTGGAGACGTTTCCGCGCGAGGGGCGGCATTATATGGTCGCGTACAGCTTCGAGGGCTGGAACGCGCACCAGTCGCTCGGGATGCTCATCACGCGCCGGATGGAGACGCAGGGACTCAAACCCATCGGCTTCGTGTCGAACGACTATGCGCTCGCCACCTTCGGACTGGAGCCGGTGCGCGACCCGGCGGCACTGTTCTCTCCCGACATCCTCACCGATGAGTTCGTTGAGTGGGTCCAAAGCTCTGCGCTGCTCAAGCGCGCGTTCCGCGAGGTGGCGGTGATCGGTGGGCTGGTCGAGCGCCAGCACCCGGGCAAGCGCAAGACCGGGCGGCAGGTGAGCTTCTCCACCGACCTGATCTACGACGTGCTCCGCAAATATGAGCCGACCCACCTGCTGCTCGAGGCCGCCTGGGCCGACGCGCGCGCGCGCATGACCGATGTGGGGCGACTGGCGGGGCTGCTCGACCGCGCGGCGGAGACGATGGTCCATGTCGACCGCCCGCGCGTCACCCCGCTCGCGGTCCCCGTCCTGACGCTGATCGGCCGCGAGCGCGTCGCAACCGGGCTGGCGGACGACGCGCTGCTGATCGAGGCGGAGGCGCTGGCGGCGGAGGCGATGCGCGAGGATTGAGGATACGGAGAAGGCGGCCCCTTCGGACCGCCCCCGCCGCATTCGCCCGACCGCAGCGCGACCGGCGAGCCGTTCGCCTAGCGGCGATAGTGATGGCGATAGTGGTGATGGTGGTGGTGCCGGTGATGGAACAGGGCTGCGCTCGCGGGGCTCGCGACGCCCACGAATGCGACGGCAACCAAGGCCGTAGCGAGAAAGGTCTTCAAGGCTGTTCTCCTGAGCGCGTCATCGCGCCGATCGCGGCTTACGCGCATTGGACCAAAGCGTCACTGTCCTGCCGTTGGCACAGCATCACCCGGTCAGCCCAGCCCATTGCCACCGGCGCGCGCCGGGCGTATATTCGTTCAACCATGCGCGCGTTGCTCTCGCCGCTGCTGCTTATAGCCGCCCCCGCCGCCGCGCAAGAGGCCGCGCCCGTCACCGAACCCAGCGCCGTTCCTGCCGCGCCCGCGCCCGACCTGCTCGCCTTTACCGACCTCGACACCCGCATGACCGTGCCGGTGCGGATCGCGGACAACGGCCCGTACCGCTTCATTATCGACACCGGCGCTCAGCGAACGGTGATCAGCCGCGAGCTCACCGCTTCGTTGAGCCTTCCGAGGGGGCGTGACGTGCGGCTGACCGCGATGTCGGGCACCTCAACCGAAGAGACGGTGATGATCCCGTCACTCAGCGTCAGCTCGGTCGCGGGAACGCGGATCGAGGCGCCCGCGCTGGCAGGAGTTAATCTCGGCGCGGCGGGGCTGCTCGGGATTGACACGCTCCAGGGCCATGCGGTGCGGATCGACTTTGACCGCAAGCTGATGAGCGTCACGCCGTCGAGCAAGTGCCATGCCCATGACGATGCGCTCCCGGGCGAGATCGTGGTGCGCGCGCGCAGCCTGTTCGGGCAGTTGGTGGTCACCGACGCCTGGTGCGACGGCGTACGGGTGCGGGTGGTGCTCGACACCGGCTCGCCCGTCAGCATGGGCAGTGCCGCGCTTCAGCGTCGCTTCGCCCGGCGCGGACGGACGCCGGTGCCGATCGAGCTGGTGTCGGTGACGGGCGGCAAGGTCGCGGCGGCCTATACGCAGCTGCCGCCGGTGACGATGGGCGCGCTGACGATCCAGTCGCTGCCGGTCGCGTTCTCCGACGCCGCGCCGTTTCGCCAGTTCGGGCTCGCCGACAAGCCCGCGATCCTGCTCGGCATGGATGCGCTCCAGCTGTTCCGCCGCGTGGAGATCGATTTCGCCAACCGCGAGTTGCGCCTCGCGCTGCCCCGCGACGCGAGGTCCACGCCCGCGCCCGACGGCTGGCGATCGGTCGCGACCGGGTGAACGGGCTTGCGCTCCCCCGCGCGCATCCGCTCTACTGAGTGCGAAACCAGGGGAACGGACCATGCGGAAAGCAATAGGGTGGCTGGCATTGGCGGCGACAGGGCTAGGCGCGCCCGCGGCGGCGCAGACGCGTGCCGACCAGCAGCAATTCTTCACGCTCTACAAGGAGCTGGTCGAGACCAACACCTCGCTCTCCGTCGGCAGCTGCACGCAGGCGGCGGCGCAGATCGCGGGGCGGCTCAAGGCGGCGGGGTTCGCCGACGCGGACCTTCACCCCTTCTCCGTCGCCGATCACCCCAAGGAGGGCGGCGTCGTTGCCGTCCTCCCGGGCCGCGACCCCGGCGCGCGCGCGATCCTGCTGCTCGCGCATCTCGATGTCGTCGAGGCCAAGCGCGAAGACTGGCAGCGCGACCCGTTCAGGCTCGTCGAGGAAGGCGGGTTCTATTACGGCCGTGGCACCGTCGACGACAAGGCGATGGCGGCGATCTGGGCCGACACGCTGATCCGCTTCAAGCGGGAGGGCTACCGGCCGAAACGCACGATCAAGCTCGCGCTGACCTGCGGCGAGGAGACGACGTTCGCGTTCGACGGCGCGGAGTGGCTGGCGAAGAACCGGCGCGACCTGATCGACGCCGAGTTCGCGCTCAACGAGGGCGGCGGCGGCCGCAATGACGCTGCCGGCCACCGCCAGCTGCTGGCGGTACAGGTCGGCGAGAAGGCGGCGCAGAATTATACGTTCCTCACCACCAATCCCGGCGGGCATTCGAGCCAGCCGGTGCCCGACAATGCGATCTATCAGCTCGCCGACGCGCTGGAGCGGGTGAAGGCGTACGAGTTCCCGGTGAAGTTCACCGACACGACGCGCGCCTTCTTCGCCGCCACCGCGCAAAGCACCGGCGGCGAGACCGGCGCGGCGATCACGCGGCTGCTCGCCGACCCGAACGACCGCGCGGCGGACGCGATCGTCAGCCGCGACAAGTCGATGCACTCGACGCTACGCACCACCTGCGTCGCGACGCTGCTCCAGGCGGGGCACGCGGAGAACGCGCTGCCGCAACGCGCCACCGCCAATGTCAATTGCCGCATCTTCCCCGGCGAGAGCGTCGAGGCGACGCGCGCGAAGCTGCAGGAGCTTGCCGGGCCCAAGGTGACGGTGACCGCCAACGCGCCGATCCGCCCCGTCGCGGTGCCGCCGACGCTCGACCCAAAGGTGATCGCGCCGATGCAGGCGGTCGCCGCAAAACACTTCCCGGGCATGACGATCCTGCCGCTGATGTCGACCGGCGCGACCGACGGCATCTTCCTCGAAGCGGTCGGCATCCCGACCTATGGCGCGCCGGGGCTATTCCTCGAGCCCGACTTCAACGGCATCCACGGCCTCAACGAGCGGATGCGGGTCAGCGCGCTGTATGAGGGGCGGGACTATCTGTACGATCTGGTGAAGGCGTATGCGGGATGAGGGCGAACCAGTAGTTTAGCCCGTTTGATCCTCCCCGGCACGGGGAGGACCAGAAACGCTCGGTTATCATTGACCCGCGCGACTCGGCTGCGGCATGGGCAGGAGATGGTTCCCTTTTCGTTCGGTGGTCACGAGTGGCGCGCGTTGCCGGGAGGCGCGCTCTACTGGCCCGCGCGCGCGGCGTTGCTGGTCGCCGACCTGCATTTCGAAAAGGCGAGCTGGTTCGCGATGCGCGGGCAGATGCTGCCGCCCTATGACACGCTGGCGACGCTGGCCGACCTCGCCGCGCTAGTGGCGGCGACCGGCGCGCGCGAGATCTGGTGCCTGGGCGACAGCTTCCACGACGCCGCCGGGTGCGAGCGGCTGCCCGCGCACGCGCGCGCGATGCTGTGCGAGTTGACCGCGGCGACGCGCTGGACGTGGATCACCGGTAATCACGACCCGGTGCTCGTCGACCGCTGCAACGGCGCGGTGGTCGGGGAGGCACTCGTCGACGGCGTGGTGCTCCGCCACGAGGCGCGGGCAGGCGAACCCCGCCCCGAGTTGTCCGGCCATTTCCACCCTAAACTGCGCCTGCGGGTCCGCGGCAAGCTGGTGCAGCGGCGTTGCTTCGTCGCCACCCCCAGCAAGCTGATCCTGCCCGCGTTCGGTGCATTGACCGGCGGCCTTGATGCCACGCATCCGGAGATTGTCCGCGCAGTGGGCGCGGAAGCGCAGGCGCTGGTCCCCGTCGCCGACCGGATGCTCCGCTTCCCGCTCGCGGCGTAGGGCTACCGCGCGAGCGCCGGGAAGCCCGCCTTGAACGCCGCCACCTTGGGCTTGTCGAACATCACGATGTACGGGTAGGTCGGGTTGCGGTCGTAGAAACGCTGGTGGTACCCCTCGGCGGGGAAGAACTGCCCCGTCTCGATCCGCGTCACGATCGGGCGCGGGAACGCATGCGCGGCGGACAGTTGCGCGATGTACGCCGCCGCGACCGCGCGCTGTTGGGGAGTTTGCGGGAAGATCGCCGAGCGATAGCTGACGCCGGTGTCAGGCCCCTGCCGATTGAGCTCGGTCGGGTCGTGCGCGATCGAGAAATAGACCCGCAGCAGCTGGCCATAGCTGACCTGGCGAGGATCAAACACGACGCGCACCGCCTCGGCATGGTGGGTCGTCTCGGTGCTGACCTGATCATAGCTCGCAGTGCCGCGCGTACCGCCCGCATAGCCGGCGGTGACCGAGCGGATGCCGCGCACCTGCTCCATCACCGCTTCCATGCCCCAGAAACACCCGCCCGCGAATACGGCGACCTGCGGCGCAGCGGTACGAGCGACGTCATGCGCCGGCGGCGGTAGCGGCACTGCGCGCTCGGCCTGCGCGCCGCCCGTGACCAGGAAGGCAAGCGCAGCGACGCCAACGGCGGGGAGAAGAAAGCGTTTCATGCCAACGATATAGGACCGACCACCGCCGATCCAACCCGCGCCTTACAGACGCGGGAGCGCGTGCTCGACGTGGCCAACGAAAATGTGCCGCGCCTCGGAAGGCTGCGCCACGCAGCGCCATCGTGCCAAGCACGAAGCCGCCGCCGAACTGCCAGAATAGACCAGACTTGCCGCGCATAGCGTCCACCCTATCGAGATGGGGACTTAACATCGATCAGCACGCGAGAGTTCCACGCCTGGTTTCCACGCCCGTACGCCTGAAACAACATAGTCAGCGCAGCGCCGCGCACGCCACCTGGATGCGCCCGCACGCCTCGCGCAGCTGCGCCTCCGACGTCGCGTAGCTGACGCGCATCGCGGGGGAGAGGCCGAACGCCGCGCCGTGTACGGCCGCTACCCGCGCGTCGTCGAGCAGGTAGGTGACAAACGCCTCGTCGCTGTCGATCCGCGCGCCCTTGGGCGTGGTCCTGCCGATCACCCCGGCAATGTCCGGGTACACATAGAATGCGCCTTCGGGCGTGGGGCAGGTGATCCCCTCCGCGTCATTAAGCATGGCCACGACGAGGTCGCGTCGAGTCTGGAACGCCGCCGCGCGCTCGGCGAGGAAGCTCTGGTCGCCGATCAACGCCGCCACCGCCGCCGCCTGCGCGATCGAGCAAGGGTTGCTGGTGGACTGCGATTGCAGCTTGGCAATCGCCCGGATCAGCCACGCCGCTCCCCCCGCGAACCCGATCCGCCAGCCGGTCATCGCGTACGCCTTGGAGCAGCCGTTGACCGTCAGCGTCCGCTCGTACAGCGCCGGGCATACCTCCGCGATCGTTGCGAAGCGGAACCCGTCATAGGTGATATGCTCGTACATATCATCCGCGAACACCCACAGGTCCGGGTAGCGCTCGATCACCGCGCCGAGCGCGCGCAACTCCTCGGCGGTGTAGGCCGCGCCGGTCGGGTTGGAGGGCGAGTTGAGGATCACCCACTTGGTGCGCGGCGTGATCGCCGCCGCCAGCGCGTCGGGCGACAGCTTGTAGCCCTGCGCCGCGTCCGCCTTTACGAACACCGGGGTCGCGCCCGCGAACTGGACGACGTCCGGGTAGCTGACCCAATAAGGCGCGGGCACGATCACCTCGTCGCCCGGGTCCAGCGTCGCGACCAGCGCATTGAACAGCGTGTGCTTGCCGCCGACGTTCACCGTCACCTGGTCCTGCGCGTAG
The DNA here is from genome assembly GCA_964235525.1 of uncultured Sphingomonas sp. Lineage (GTDB taxonomy): Bacteria > Pseudomonadota > Alphaproteobacteria > Sphingomonadales > Sphingomonadaceae > Sphingomonas. The sequence goes on from CAXSEO010000009.1 coordinate 9,753, forward strand.
CTCAGCCCATTGTCGCGCAGGAACTTGGCGCGGATCGCTTCCTTCAGCTCGGGGGTGCCGTCGACATCGGTGTAGCGGGTCTTGTTGTCGCGGATCGCCCTGATCCCGGCCTGCTTGATGTGCTCGGGCGTGTCGAAGTCGGGCTCGCCCGCCCCCAGCCCGATCACGTCGATGCCTTGCCGCTTGAGCTCGAACACGCGCGTCGTCATCGCCAGCGTCGCGGACGGCGAGATGCGCGCGAGCGCGGCGGAGGGCTGCATCGGCGGGCCTTTCGGAGTAGCGGGCAGCCTGGGTTATACGCGCGGATGTTGCGCCGCCGCAACGGTGGCGGGGATCAGCCCGCGCAGGGCATTGCCGACGTAGAAGCCTTTGCTAAGGTCCGCCTCGGTCAGGTCGCCCTCCACCGCGCGCGCGCTGTCGATCAGCGTCGCGCGCAGCACGCCGGGGAGCAGCCCGCGCGCGAGCGGGGGTGTCACCAGCAGGTCCCCGCGCGGCACGAACAGGCTGGTGAAGCTGCCCTCGGTCAGCCAACCGTCGGCGCGCGCGAACACCACCTCCCAGCTTCCCGCCGTCGCCCGCGCGCGATCATAGAACCTGCGGTCACTGGTCTTATGACGCAGCCGCCAGTCGCGTTCGTCGACGGGCAGCGATACGACACGCACCGCCACCGGCGCGCCGGGCGGCGCGGGCATCGGCGAGACCTCCACCGCCATGCCCCCGCGCGCGCCCACCACCAGCCGCACCCGCGCGGGGGCACGCAGCCGGAAAGTCGCCACCTGCAGCTCGTTGCGCGCGGCATGCCGATCGAACGCGATGCCAAATGCCTCGGCGGAGGCAGACAGGCGTTCCAGGTGCCGGTCGAGATGACGCAGCCCCTGCACGGGATCGAACGCCATCGTCTCGATCAGGTCAACCGCACGCGCGTTGTGGGTCAGGAACGCGCCCTTGGCGAGGCACTCGTCCCATTCCTCGCCCGCCCGGCTGTCGGCGACCACGCCCGAGCCAAGGCCGAGCGTCGCGGTCTCCTCCCCATCGCGCAGGTGCAACGTGCGGATCGCGACGTTGAAGGCCGCATCGCCATCCGCGCCGATCGAGCCGATCGAGCCGGTATAGGCGCCGCGCGGCGTGGTCTCGACCGACGCGATCACCTCCGTCGCGCGCTGCTTGGGCGCGCCGGTGATCGACCCGGACGGAAAGGCGGCGAGCAACAGGTCGACCGCGTCCAGCCCGGGGGCGAGGGTCGCGGTGACCGTCGAGGTCATCTGGTGAACGCTGGGGTAGGTCTCGACCATCCACAGCTCGGGCACGTCGACACTGCCCGGCACCGCAACGCGCGACAGGTCGTTGCGGAGCAGGTCGACGATCATCAGATTCTCGGCGCGCTGTTTGGAGTCCGCCGCGAGCGCCGCCGCCGCCGCGCGATCCGCCTCCGGCGTGTCACCGCGCCGCGCGGTGCCCTTCATCGGCCGCGTGGTGACCGCGCGTCCCTCCAGGCTGAAGAAGCTTTCGGGCGAAAACGACAGCAGCCAGTCCGCCCCCGTCCACACCAGCGCGCCATGCCCCGCCCGTGCCCGCGCGCGCACCGCCGCGTAAAGCGCGAGCGGGTCGCCCAGCACGCGCGCGCTCGCGCGGAAGCTGAGGTTCGCCTGGTATAGGTCGCCCGCCTCGATCAGCGCGTGGAGCTTGGCGAACGCGGCGTCGTACGCCTCGCGCGCGATGCCCGGCTCCGGCGCGCCGACCCACGCCCCCGCCGGGTCGGGGAGCAACGCCGCCACATCCGCGACCGACTCGGCGCGATCGAACACTCCGAACCAGCCGAGCGGCAGCGGCGGCGCGAGGCTCGGGACCGCGCGTGGGGCGATCGCCGCGCCCGCCTCATAGGCGAGGAACCCTGCCACCTCGCCCGCCCCGCGCAACGCCTCAAGCAGCGGCCGCACCTCCGCCGCGGTCGTCGCGCTCAGCACCCGGCGCGGCGCGCGGTACAGCCGCGCGCCCGGGTGCGCGTCGAGGAGCACGAAGGGCGTGGCGTCGAGCCGCATCCTGCGCCGATGCACCGCACGCGCCGGGTAGGGCAAGAGTTGACCCCTTCTCTCCCCGCCGTCATGCCATCGCTATGTCAACGCCCCCACTGCGCGCCACCATCATCCCTGTCACGCCGATCCAGCAGAACTGCTCGCTGATCTGGTGCACCGCCACCATGCGCGGCGCGTTCGTCGATCCGGGCGGGGACCTGCCCAAGCTGCGCGCCGCCGCCGCCGAGGCTGGCGTGACGGTCGAGAAGATCCTCCTCACCCACGGCCATATCGACCATGCGGGCGAGGCCAAGCCGCTCGCCGACGCTCTCGGCGTGCCGATCGAGGGGCCACACCGCGAGGACCAGTGGCTGCTCCAGTCGCTTGCCGAAGTCGGCGCGGGCTATGGCGTGCGCGGCGTGTCGTTCGACGCGCCCGACCGCTGGCTCGTGGAGGGCGATACGGTGACGGTCGGCGATCTCGTCCTCGATGTGTACGAGACGCCCGGCCACACGCCCGGACACGTCGTTTTCCATCACCCGGCGTCGAAGCTGGCGCTGGTCGGCGACGTGCTGTTCCAGGGTTCGGTCGGGCGCACCGACTTTCCGCGCAGCGACCCCGCCGCGCTGATCCGCTCGGTGGTGGAGAAACTGTGGCCGCTCGGCGACGAGACCGCGTTCATCCCCGGCCACGGCGCGGCGAGCACCTTCGCGCACGAGCGGCGGAGCAATCCGTTCGTGGCCGACGGCGTGCTCGCCTGATCCTCCCCGTTCACGGGGAGGTGGCAGCGCGCAGCGCTGACGGAGGGGCGTCCGCTCCGGGCGGTGCCGTCTGGGGCAACCGCCCCTCCACCATGCCTGCGGCATGGTCCCCCTCCCCGCGAGCGGGGAGGATCAGACTACCCCGCCGGGGTCACCTGCACCGTCGTCGTCGCGGGCGCGTGACGCGAGAACAGCGGCAGGCTGATCGCGTACAGCCCCAGCCCCACCATCGCCAGCATCGTCACCCCCGTGCCGACCCCGCGCCCGGCGGACCAGCCGTCCATGCCGAAGCCATGCAACACCCGCGCGATCAGGAACGCGGACGCGACCACCCACAGCCAGGTCGACGTCCCGGCGCTGAACTCGACCAGCCCGATCAAGGCCAGCACCAACGGCGCGTATTCGACGAAGTTCGCCTGCGCCCGCATCCGCCGCACCAGCGGCTCATGCCCGCCATCGCCGACGCTGATCTTCGCGCGGCCGCGCACCTGCCCGATGCGCATCCCCAGCCAGAAGTTGATCAGCGCCAAGCCGCCCGCCGTCACCAGCGTCACCGGCAGCAATAGGTTCGTCATCCAGCCCCTCCCCGTTTGATCGCCGCCCCATGCCACTCGCTCGCGTGGCTTGCAACGCGCGGGCGATCCGCTATAGGCGCGCGCTTCCGCGATGCACTGGCCGCCACGGCCCGCGGCCGACACTGTCGGTTGCGTGCCCGATCGTCCGGGTGCATCGCCAGCCCCGACTTCCCGAATCAAGGTGCCGCCATGGCCGTTCCCAAGCGAAAAACCTCTCCCTCCCGCCGCGGGATGCGGCGCGCGCACGACGCGCTGACCACCCCCGTGTTTCAGGAATGCCCGAACTGCGGCGAGCTGCGGCGGCCGCATAACCTGTGCGGGGCGTGCGGCCATTATAACGGTCGCGAGATCGTCTCGGTCGAGGCGTAACCCGCCCGCGCCACCCGTCTCCGCGCAAGGACCTGCCCATCCCCATGCCCGACCACACCCCGATCCTCGCCGTCGTCGCGATGGGCGGCGATGAAGGGTTGGCGGTGATGCTCGCCGGGGTCGCGCGCGCGCGCCGCCAGCATGAGGGCACGCGCTTTCTGCTCGTCGGGGACGAGGCGAAGATCGCCGAGGGGCTGAAGCTCCACCCCAATCTGTCCCGCCATTCCGACGTGGTCCATGCGCCCGAGCTGGTCGGTTCCGCCGAGAAACCGACCCGGGCGATCCGGCGCGCCAAGACCACCTCGATGGGCGTCGCGATCGATCTGGTGAAGCAGGGGCGCGCCGCCGCCGCCGTGTCGTCGGGCAACACCGGCGCGTTGATGGCGATGAGCAAGCTCGCGCTCCGCACCATGCCGGGCATCGACCGCCCCGCGCTTGCCGCGCTGTTGCCGACGCTGGGCGACAACGATGTGGTGATGCTCGACCTCGGCGCGAACACCGAATGCGATGCGCGCAATCTTGTCCAGTTCGCGGTGATGGGCGCGGCCTACGCGCGCACCGCGCTCGACCTCGCGCGCCCGCGTGTCGCGCTGCTCAACATCGGCACCGAGGACCAGAAGGGCACCGACACGATCCGCGACGCCGCGCAGACGCTCAAGGAGGCGACCGCGCTCGACCTCGACTTCCTGGGTTTCGTCGAGGGTGACCGGCTCGCGCGGGGCGACCACGACGTGATCGTGTGCGACGGCTTCTCGGGCAATATCGCGCTCAAGACCGCCGAGGGCACCGCGCGGTTCGTCGCCGACCTGCTCAAGCGCGCGTTTGCGAGTTCGGCGCGGTCGAAGATCGGCTTTCTGATCTCGCGCCCCGCCACCGAGCTGCTGCGCGACCATCTCGACCCCAACAAGCACAACGGCGCGGTATTCCTCGGCCTCAACGGCATCGTCGTGAAGAGCCATGGCGGCGCGAACGAGGTCGGGGTCGCGACCGCGATCGGCGCGGCGGCGAAGATGGCGCGCCAGCAACTGACCCGCCGCATCGCCGACGATCTGGCGGGCATCGACGCCTGGGCGCTTGCGTGAGGGCGCTGGCGTGAGAAGGGGGGCGTGACGCGCGCGGCGATCACCGGCACCGGCTCCGCGCTTCCCGCGCGGCGGGTGTCCAACGCCGAGCTGGCGGAGCGCGTCGACACCTCGGACGAGTGGATCGTCGAGCGCACCGGCATCCGCTTCCGCTATATCGCGGGCGAAGGCGAGACCACCGCGACGCTCGCCGCCGATGCCGCGCGCGCCGCGCTGGCCAGCGCGGGACGCGCGCCCGCCGACATCGACCTGATTGTGCTCGCCACCGCCACCCCCGACCAGACCTTTCCCGCCAGCGCCACCAAGGTGCAGGCGCTGCTCGGCGTCCCCGACTGTGTCGCGTTCGACGTCGCGGCGGTGTGCTCCGGGTTCCTGTACGCGATCCAGGTCGCCGACTGCATGATCCGCGCGGGCGCTCACAGACGCGCGCTGGTGATCGGGGCCGAGACGTTCAGCCGCCTGCTCGACTGGGAGGACCGCGCGACCTGCGTGCTGTTCGGCGACGGCGCGGGCGCGGTGGTGCTGGAGGCGACGGAGGACGGGGAAGCCGGAGGCGCACCCCGCGGCATCCTCGCCACCCGGCTCCATGCCGACGGTCGCCACAACGACCTGCTCTACGTCGACGGCGGCCCGTCGACGACCGGCACCGTCGGCAAGCTCCGCATGAAGGGGCGTGAGGTGTTCCGCCACGCGGTCACCAATCTCGCGGCGGTGCTGGGCGAGTCGCTGGCGGCGGCGGGGCTGACGAGCGCCGATGTCGACTGGGTGGTTCCGCATCAGGCGAACGCGCGCATCCTCGACGCGACCGCGCGCAAGCTGGGGCTCGCGCCCGAGAAGGTGGTCGTCACCGTCGACCAGCACGCCAACACCTCCGCCGCCTCCGTCCCGCTCGCGCTCGACCAGGCGGTGCGCGACGGGCGGATCAGGCCGGGCCATCTGGTGGTGCTGGAGGCGATGGGCGGCGGCTTCACCTGGGGCGCGGCGGTCGTACGGATGTGATGTAGATCATCGCAATCAGGTTGCTAAATGTTAGTAGGCCTTCCTATCCAGCCGACGCTTTGGTATCAGCGTGGCCGTACAGGGGAAGACACGACCATGGCGACGGTGGGATCGGCGGCGCTCGCGCCGCGGCGGAGCATCTTCAGTGCCGAGCGCGAGCCTCCCGGTACGCTGACCCGCGCGGACCTTGCCGAGGCGCTCCACAAACAGGTCGGCTTGTCGCGCACCGAGTCGTCGCAGGTCGTCGAGCAGATCCTGCGTCATCTGTGCGAGGCGCTGTCGAACGGCGACCACGTCAAGATTTCCGGCTTTGGCACCTTCATGCTCCGCGACAAGGGCGAGCGGGTCGGGCGCAACCCCAAGACCGGCGAGGAAGTGCCGATCGCGCCGCGCCGCGTGCTCACTTTCCGCGCCAGCCAGATGATGCGCGAGCGCATCGTCCGCGCGGGCTGAGCGTTACGGAGCGGATGCCCGCATCTGGTCCACCCAAATCCGCGCACGCGTTCCGCACGATCGGCGAGGTGGCGACGGAGACCGGCCTCCCGCAACACATCCTGCGCTATTGGGAGACGAAGTTCAGCCAGCTCCGCCCGCTCACACGGGCCGGCAACCGGCGCTACTATCGCCCGGAGGACGTGGCGCTGGTTGCGCGGATCAACGCGCTGCTGAACGAACAGGGCTACACGATCAGGGGCGTCCAGAAGCTGCTGGCGGCGGAGGGACGGCCGAGAGCTGTGGCGGCCGTGACCGACCCGCTCGCGGAACTGCGCGCGATCCGCGACTCGCTGGTGGCGGGGTTGGATACGGATGACACGTAACGACGAGGCTCAGGCAAAAGCAAAGGCATCAGTGGTACAATCGCTCGATTGTGACACCAACGGCGGCATGTCGGCTCAGTCTAAATGCGCCGCTGCTCGTTCAGCTACCACTCCGT
>CAXSEO010000010.1:0-15375 GCA_964235525.1 uncultured Sphingomonas sp.
TCGCCGGTCCGCGCGCAGGTGGTCGCGCCCGCGCCTGCCGCCGAGCCCGCGCTCGACCCCGCCGCGCCGCTCGCCCCCCTGTCCGGCATCGGCGTCGACTGGCCCGACCTCAAGACCGCGCCCGACGCGTCCACCGCCGACACCGGCAAGCCGACGGCGGACACCCGCTATGCCTACCGCCTCGACGGCCTCGGCGCGGCGGAGACGAAGCTTCTCCAGCAACGCTTCGGGGACGCGTCGGCGCTGGCGGCGCATGACGGCGAGGTCGCGAACACCGCGCAACTCGACCAGCGCGCGCGGGCCGACGCGCGGCTGCTGACCGAGTTGCTCCGCGCCGAGGGTTATTACGACGCGCACGTGACGACGCGGGTCGAGACGGCGGGCGCGCGCCCGACGGTGGTGCTCGCCGCCGAGCCGGGCGCGCTCTACCGGCTGAAGGCGGTGGAGCTGCCCGGTCTCGCCGCCGCGGATGCCAAGGCGGGTGCCTTGCGCGAGGCGTTCGGGGTCAGCGCGGACGCCCCCGCCGACGCCGACGCGATCGCCGCCGCGACCGCCAGGCTGAAGACAGCAGTGGGCAAGAACGGGTTTGCGTTCGGCACCGTCGGCGAGCCCGAGCTGGAAGTTGATCATGCGACCCATAGCGCGACGCTGGCGATCGACGTCGCTCCGGGGACGCAGCGGCGATTCGGCAAGATCACCACCAACCCCCACAACGGCGTATTCGATGCCGACCACGTCGCCGACATCGCGCGCTTCACGCCCGGCCTGCCGTATGACGAGGGCGCGCTGGTCGACCTGCGCCGCGCGCTGATCCAGACCGGGCTGGTGTCGGTGGTGGAGGTCAAGCCGGTGCCGGACGCCGACCCCGGGATCGTCGACGTGGCGGTGAACCTTCAGCCCGCGCCGCCGCGCACCGTCGCGGGCGAGCTCGGCTATGGCACCGGCGAGGGCGCGAGCGCGTCGGTCAGCTGGACGCACCGCAACCTGTTCCCGCCCGAGGGCGCGCTGACCGTTCAGGCGATCCTGGGGACGATGGAGCAGCTGGGCGCGGTCACCTTCCGCCGTAACAATTTCGAGGGTCGCGACCGGGTGTTGACCGCGCAGGTCACCGCCTCGCACACGATCCGCGCCGCCTATGACGCGCGCACGTTCGACATCTCGGGCGCGCTTGAGCGACAGACCAACATCTTCTTCCAGAAGAAATGGACGTGGTCGCTCGGGGCCGATCTCGCCGCCTCCGACGAGCGCGACGTGAGCCTCGCGACCGGCCTGCCGGAGCGCCGCACCTTCTTCATCGCCGCGCTGCCGACCAGCCTGACCTATGACGGGTCGGACGACCTGCTTAACCCGACGCGCGGCTTCCGGCTCGGCGGGCGGCTGAGCCCCGAGCTTTCGCTACAGGGCGGGGTGTTCGGCTATGCGCGCACCCAGTTCGACGCGAGCGCGTACCGCCAGCTTGGCGACCGGGTGGTGCTGGCGGGACGCATCCGGCTGGGCGCGATCGTCGGCGCGCCGCGCGAGCAGATCGCGCCCTCGCGCCGGGAGTATGCGGGCGGCGGCGCGTCGGTGCGCGGCTATGGCTACCAGGATATCGGCCCGCGCGATGTCGACAATAATCCCGTGGGCGGACGCAGCCTGAACGAGTTCTCGATCGAAGCGCGGGTGAAGACGTTCGGGAACTTCGGCGTCGTGCCGTTCCTCGACGCGGGCAACATCTACACCACGCCGCTGCCGCAATTCACGGGCCTGCGCTATGGGACCGGGCTGGGCGTGCGCTATTATTCGAGTTTCGGCCCGATCCGCATCGATGTCGGCACGCCGATCAACCCGCAGCCGGGCGACAAGCGCGTGGCCTTCTATGTCTCGCTGGGGCAGGCATTTTGAGGCGCGCCGCGCGGTGGCTGGCGGGGATCGTCGCGGTGCTGCTCGCGCTCGCGGTGCTGTCGGCGTGGCTGGTCGACACCGACATCGGCCATCGCTGGGTGGCGGATCGCATCGCGGGCGTGCGGACCGACAACGGCTTGCGGTTCGGCGTCGGGCGCATCGACGGCTCGCTCTACTCGCGCGCGACGCTGCGCGAGGTGCGGGTGTACGACCCCGAAGGGTTGGTGCTCGCGGTCCCCGAAGCGCGGCTCGACTGGCGACCGTTGGCGTGGTTCCGCAACCGGCTCGACATTCGCTCGCTCGTGATCCCGCGCGCGGCGGTAGTGAAGCCGCTCCACCCCGCGCCGACCAGCAAGAATGGTCCGATCCTGCCCGGCTTCGACCTCCGCATCGGGCGACTGGCGGTCGAGCGCCTCGATCTCGCATCCCGCGTCACCGGCGTCGCGCGGACGGGGCGACTGCTGGCGAGCGCGGACGTTCACGCGGGTCGCGCGCTGGTCCGTCTCGACGCTGTGGTGGCGGGGAGTGACCGGCTCCACGCGATCATTGATGCGCAACCTGACCGTGACCGTTTCGATGTCACGGCACAGGCGCGCGGCGATCGCGCGGGCGTGCTCGCGCGGCTGACGGGTATCCATCGCCGCCTCGCGCTGGCGGTCGGCGGCACGGGGCACTGGTCGGCGTGGCACGGCACCGCGCAAGCCGAGGCGGACGGCGTGCGCGTTGTCGATCTGGCGCTCGGCAACCGCGCGGGCGCGTACACGCTGACCGGCGTGCTGGCGCTCGACACCGTGACGCACGGCAAGTTGCAGTCGCTCGCGTCCCCACGCGTGCTCGTGGACGGCCGCGCGACGTTTGCCGACCGGCGCGTCGAGGGCGCGCTGTCGCTACGCTCGCCTGGTATCGCCACCGACACGACCGGCGCGGTCGACCTCGCCGCCAAGGCCTTTCGCGACGTGCGGGTCAGGGCGCGGCTGCTCCGCGCCTCCGCGCTGTTCCCCAACATGACCGCGCGCAACTTCGAGCTGCGCGCGATCCTCGACGGCGCGTTCGCGACCGCGCGGTTCGACTATCGCCTCGACGCGGAACGGTTCGCGTTCGACGACACCGGGTTCGAGAACGTTCACGCGGCGGGGCAGGGCCGCTTCTCCCCCACGCCGGTGCTGGTGCCGATCCGGCTGACCGCCGCGCGCGTCACCGGACTCGGCCCGGAGGCGGGCGGCATCCTGCGCGACCTGTCGGCGCAAGGCGTGCTGCGCGTCACCCCCAGCCTGCTCAGCAGCGACGCGCTGCGGGTGCGGTCGGACAAGCTGACCGGCAGTGTCGGCCTGCGGTTCGACCTCGACAACGGCCATTTCAACATCGGCGTCAACGGCGCGCTCGGGCGCTATCTCATTCCCGGCCTCGGCGTAGTCGATGTGCGCTCGCAGCTGCAGGTCGTGCCCGGGCCGGGCGGGCGCGGCGCGCGCGCAGTCGGGCGCGGTGAGGCGGCGATGGTGCGGCTCGACAACGCCTTCTTCCAGTCGCTCGCGGGCGGACTGCCGCGGATGACGACGGGGCTGGAGCGCACTCCCGACACCGTGCTCCACTTCCACAGCCTCGTCCTCACCGCGCCGTCGCTGCGGCTGACCGGCGATGGCTTTCGGCGGCGCGACGGCACCTTCTTCTTCCAGGGCAGCGGGACGCAGGCGAGCTACGGCCCGCTGACGATCCGGCTCGACGGCCAGATCGATCACCCGACGCTCGACCTCGTCTTCGCGCGCCCGAACGCCGCGTTGGGGCTGGCGGGGGTGCGCGCGCATCTTGACCCCAACCCGGCCGGCTTCGCGTTCCGGGTCGACGGCGCGTCGCGGGTCGGCTCGTTCACGGGCGCGGGCGAGATCGCGCTGCCGCCTGGCGGGCAGGCCGCGATCCAGCTCGCCCGGCTTGACGTCGCGGGTACGGGCGCGACCGGCGCGCTCGCCATTGTTCCGGGTGGGTTCGACGGCCGTCTCCAGCTGGCGGGGGCCGGGCTTGGCGGCACGCTGCTGTTCCGGCCGGTCGGCGCGATTCAGCATATCGAGGCGCATCTCGACGCGAGTGTCGCGAAGCAAGGAGAGGTGACGCTGCGGCGCGGGCATCTCGACGCGGAGCTGCTGCTCGACCCGGCGGGCACGCGCATCGACGCGACGATACGCGGCGCAGGGTTGAGGCGAGGCGGATTGTCGCTCGCGCGCTTCGCCGCCAACGCGCGGCTGGTCGATGGCGTGGGGGACGTGCGCGCGCAGATTTCCGGCACGCGCGGGCGCGCGTTCGACGTTCAGTTCCTCGCCCATGTCGCGCTGGACCGCTACACGGTGAACGCGACCGGCACCCTCGACCGCCAGCCGCTGCGGCTGCTCACCCCCGCGGTGATCGCGCCGGAAGGCGACGGCTATCGCCTGCAACCGACGCGGCTCGGCTTCGCGGGCGGAGAGGCGGCGGTGCAGGGGCGCTTCTCGGGCCAGGCGCAAGCGCTGGAGGCGACGCTGACCCGGCTGCCGCTGGCGATCCTCGACATCGGCTATCCGGGGCTGGGGCTCGGCGGCGCGGCGTCGGGCAGCATCAGCTACGCCGCCACGACGGGGCGGGCTCCGACCGGGCGCGTCGCGATCACCGTGCGCGGGCTGTCGCGCGCGGGTGTCGCGTTGGCCTCGCGCCCGATCGACCTGGGCGTCGCGGGCGTGCTCGCCCCCGACCGGCTGGGCGTCCGCGCGATGATGGCGTCGGGCGGCGCGACGATCGGCCGCGCGCAGATGCTGGTGACGCCGCTCGGCACGGGCGACCTGTTTACCCGGCTGGCGCAGGCGCCGATGCTCGCGCAGCTTCGCTACACCGGCCTCGCCGACCCATTGTGGCGGCTGACCGGCGTGGACCTGTTCGACCTGTCCGGCCCGGTCGCGATCGCCGCCGACGTGGGCGGGCGGCTCGCCGAGCCGAGCATCCGCGGGCTGGTGCAGCTGAACGGCGCGCGGCTGGAAAGCGCGTCGACGGGCACCGTGCTGACCGATGTGCGCGCGAGCGGGCGGTTCGGCGGATCGCGGCTGACGATCGACCGGATGACCGCAGACGCAGGGAGGGGGGGGCGCGTCACCGGCGCGGGGCAGTTCGACCTGTCCGCCACGCGCGGGCTGGGGATCGACCTCAAGCTCCAGGCGGAGAACGCGCAGCTGATCAACACCGACGCGATCGGTGCCAGCGTCACCGGCCCGATCGCCTTCCGCTCAACCGGCCGGGGTGGCACCATCTCTGGCGACGTGACGCTGACCCGCAGCCGCTACCGCCTCGGCCAGGCAAATGCGGCGAGCGCGGTGCCGCAGCTGCGCGTACGCGAGATCAACCTGCCCGGCGGCGGCGAGGAAGAGGAGCTGCCGCCGACGCCGTGGCGGCTCGACCTGCACGCGCGCGCGCCCAACAATCTGGCGGTCAGTGGTCTCGGTCTGTCGAGCCAATGGTCGGCGGATTTGCACCTCACCGGCGAGCCGGACAATCCGGCGATCCTCGGCCGCGCCGACCTGATCCGCGGCGCGGTCGATTTCGCGGGCCGCGAGTTCCAGCTCAGCCGCGGGGTGATCCGCTTCGCGGGCGCGCAACCACCCGACCCCGCGCTCGACATCGTCGCCGACGCGACCGCGAGCGACCTGTCCGCGACGATCCGCGTCGCGGGCGTGTCGTCGAAACCCGAGATCAGCTTCACGAGTGTCCCCGCGCTGCCGGAGGACGAGCTGTTGTCGCGATTGCTGTTCGGCACCTCGATCCCCAAACTGTCCGCGCCCGAGGCGCTGCAGCTCGCCTCGGCGGTCGCGGCGCTGCAGAACGGGCGCGGCGGGCTCGACCCGATCAACGCGGTACGACGGGTGGCCAGGCTCGACCGGCTCCGCATCCTCCCCGCCGACCCGACGATTGGAGCCGGCACCAGCGTCGCGGCGGGAAAGTATATCAGTCGGCGCCTGTACGCGGAGATCGTCACCGACGGTCAGGGCTATTCGGCGACCCAGGCCGAGTTTCAGGTGACCCGCTGGCTGGCGTTGTTGTCGAGCATCTCCACGCTCGGGCGCACCAGCGGGCATGTGCGCGTGTCGAAGGATTACTGACCGGGCGCGGGCCAGACTTCGAGCGTGAGGCCGGGGATGTCGCGGAAGTCGGGGCCGTTGATGGTGACAAGGGTAAGGCCGTGGACAATGGCGGTGGCGGCGATCAAGCGGTCGATGATGCGCGGGCGGGAGAAGCCGACGGCGGGCACAATTTGGCATAAGCGGTCGCTATTTCGGTATTGACGTCGTGAACGGTAAGGGTCGCGACCAGCTTGGCCCAGCGCGCCTGCCTAATGAGCAGCTGCGTCGGCCGCATATGTGCTCCGCCCTCCAGCTCGACTCTGGTCAGGACGGAGATGTCGGGCAATCCGCCAAGCTCGACGATGCGGGCGATCATCTCGGCGTTGTCGTCACGCCAGTGGATCGCGACGTTGCTGTCGATCAGGTGAGCCAATCAATACAACCCGGGGCGGTCCGGGAACTCGATCGCGATCGACTTGCGGTCCTGCACTTCACCAATCGGGCCAAGCGCGTCCAAAGCGGCGATCAGTTCGTGCAGCTTGCGGCGCTGCTCGTCCGGATTCGATTGTGGCAGGGGCACCCGAATGTGCAGCGTCCTGCCATCTTGCTCGATCGACGCGGTGAGGTCCGGACCGACCCCGCTCTCGCAGGGCAGCATCACCGCCACTCCGTTGCCGCTGTTGAACGTCTTGGTCGTAATGGCGTCCACGCGCGCCTCCTTTATCTCAACATATAGAGTACGCCGCCGACCTGCCGCAATCTCAGCCCGGCGCGCCGACCACCGTCTTCACTTCCATAAAATCGACAAGGCCATAACGGCCGTTCTCGCGGCCGTTGCCCGATTGCTTGTAGCCCCCGAACGGCGCGGCGATGTCGGGGCTCCAGCTGTTGATCGTCACCAGCCCGGCACGCAGTCGCGGCGCGACCGCCGCCGCCGCCGCCGGGTCGCCGGAGATCGTCGCGGACAGGCCATAGGGCGTGTCGTTGGCGATCCGCACCGCCTCGTCCTGCGTTTGGTAGGAGGTGATCGTCGCGACCGGGCCGAACACCTCCTCCTGCGAAATCCGCATGGAGGGCGTGACGTCCGCGAACAGCGTCGGCCTGACGTAATAACCCGCATTGCGTCCGTCGGGCCGTCCGATGCCGCCGGTCACCAGGGTCGCGCCCTCGTCGATCGCGGACTGGATCAGACCCTGAATTTTCTCATACTGCGCCTGGTTGACCACCGGGCCGATATGCTGGCCCGGCTCGGCCGGATCACCCACCTGCGTCTGCTCCATCATCGACTTGATGAAGGCGGTCGCGTCGGCGACCTGGCTGTCATGGACCAGCAGCCTCGTCGGCGCGATGCAGCTCTGCCCGGAGTTCGCCAGCACACCCGCGACCGTCGGGGGCAGCACCTTGGCAAGATCCGCGCCCTCCAGCACCAGGTTCGCGGCCTTGCCACCGAGCTCCTGATGCACGCGCTTGACCGTCGCCGCCGCCGCCTGAGCGACCGCGATCCCGGCGCGGGTCGAGCCGGTGAAGCTGACCATGTCGACGTCGCGATGCGACGACAGCGCCGCGCCCACGCCCGGGCCGTCCCCGTTGACGACGTTGAACACGCCCGCGGGCACGCCCGCCGCGTCCATGATCTCGGCCAGGATCATCGCGCAGGCGGGTGCTTCCTCGCTGGGTTTGAGCACCATCGTGTCCCCCGCCGCGAGCGCGGGCGCGACCTTGGCGCAAATCTGGTTGATCGGCCAGTTCCACGGCGTGATCATCGCCACCACGCCGAGCGCCTCATGCACCACCTTCGCGCGGCCGACCTGCTCCTCGAAGGTGAACTCGCCCAGCGCCTTCAGCGTCGCCGCGAAATGGCCGAGCCCGGTCGGGGCCTGCGCCGCCTGCGACAGGCCGATCGGCGCGCCCATCTCCTCCGTCATCGCGGCGGCGAGGTCGGGCAGGCGCTGCTTGTATTCCGCGATGATGCGGGTGAGCAGTGACTGGCGCTCGGCGACGGTCGACCGCGACCAGCTCTCGAACGCGCGCCGGGCGGCGGCGACCGCGTGGTCGACATCGGCCTGCGAGCCGAGCGTGATCTCGGTGCAGGGCTGTTCGGTCGCGGGGTTGATCACTTCGGCGCGGCGGCCGCCGTCGCTATCCACCCAAGCCCCGTCGATATAGTGCTGCAGATAGCTACGCATGTGCCTCTCCGTCGCGGACTTACCATCCCGCCATGGCGAGCGATGTGGGCGGGGGGCCGGTCGGTTGCAACGAAAAACCGTGCCAGCGCGGCACGGCCGGGCGCGGCGCACAGCGAGGCCGGCAGGTCGCGCTCGCGTTAACCGCGAATGCGGGTTGTCGCCTTTCGCGCGGCTCGTCAGGCCGGGGCGGAAGGGATCATCCGATGCGCCGTCTTCCACTCGCCCCGTTGTTGCTGCTCGCCGCGCCCGCCCTCGGGCAGGGCAGCGCGCCGTTCACGCTCGCCGAGACCGGGCGGGGCTACGCACGGTTGCAGGAGGCGGTGGATGCGGCGGGTGCGCGCGACGGCACGGTGATCGTCGCGCCAGGCACGTGGCGTGACTGCGCGGTGCAGAATGCGGGCCGTATCACCTTCCGCGCTGCCCGTGCGGGCACGGCGGTGTTCGAGGGCACGACCTGCGAGGGCAAGGCGGCGCTGGTGCTGCGCGGGCGCAGTGCGACGGTGGACGGCATCGTGTTCCGGGGCATGCGCGTCGGCGACGGCAACGGCGCGGGGCTGCGGCTGGAGAAGGGCGACCTGCACGTCAGCAACGCGATGTTCCTTGACAGCCAGGAGGGAATCTTGGGCGGCGTGGACATGGGCGAGCATGTCACGATCGACCGTTCCACCTTTGCGGGGCTCGGTCAGTGCGACGAGACGGTCGACTGCGCGCATTCGGTCTATCTAGGCACGATCGGCGACGTGTCCGTCACCCGCTCGCGGTTCGAGCGCGGGCGCGGAGGGCACTATCTCAAGACGCGGGCGGCGCGCGTGTCGGTGACCGACAACAGCTTCGACGACACCACCGGGCACAAGACCAACTACATGATCGACCTGCCCAACGGCGCAACGGGACTGATCGCGCGCAACACCTTCGTGCAGGGGAGAGACAAGGAAAACTGGTCCGCGTTCATCGTCGTCGCGGCGGAGGCGCGGTCGAACCCGTCGGCGGGGCTTCGGGTCGAGGGCAACACCGCCGCGCTCGCGCCGGGCAACCCACACACCCCCGCGTTCGTCGCGGACTTGAGTCACGAGCGGCTCGCGCTCGGCACGAACAAGCTGGGCGCGGGCGTGAAGCCGTTTGAGCAGCGGTAGCGCGTCAGGCGCGGATCAATCTCGCGCCGATCCGCCGCACCTCGCCGCCGACTTCGCCCGCGCCGGTGACGACGCCCAGCAGGATGTGAGTCGCCACCGTCAGCGCGGCCATCATCGCCATCAGCGCGGCGACCTCGCCCGCATGGCCGAGCAGCAGCCCCGTCACGCCCGCGAACACCAGCTCACGGTTGGAGATGAACGGCAGGCGCGAGCACAGCAGCTTGAGCGCCGATAATAGCACCCACCAGCCCGCCGCGACCATCGGCAGCGCCAGCAACCAAAGCACGCCGGTCAGCCCGACAATGATCGTTGCCCGCAACCCGTGGATCGCCGCGATCCTGACCAGCTCCGGGCCAGGCAGCCAGAACAGCCTGCGTCGCCCCGCCAGCGCGACCACCGCCGGAGCGATCACCACGCCGAAGCCCGCGACCAGCATCCAGGGCGGGATACCGAGCGGCACCTTAATCAGCCACGGCAGCGCGACCACCGCCGCGACCAGCGTCGCCACGCTTCCCGCCGCCGAGGACAGGATCGCGACGTCCTTGAGCTGGCGGATCGCGGTCGCCCCGTCATGCCCCGCGCGCCGCGCCCAGGTGAAGAGGTACGCCTCGCCCGCATAGCCGACCAGCAACTCGTTGCCGATCGTCTTTCGCATCGTCGCCGCGAGACCCGCGACCGGCATGTTC
This sequence comes from uncultured Sphingomonas sp., assembly GCA_964235525.1. Lineage (GTDB taxonomy): Bacteria > Pseudomonadota > Alphaproteobacteria > Sphingomonadales > Sphingomonadaceae > Sphingomonas. The sequence goes on from CAXSEO010000010.1 coordinate 9,963, forward strand.
CACAGCCGCCGATAGATCAGCCAGTCGCACACCGGCTGCACCATGTACCACACCGCGAACACCAGCCAGAACGCGGGCGAACGCGGCACCAGCGCGAGCACGCGAGTCCAATCAACATGGTGCAGCTCGACCATCGCCGCGATCAGGATCGCGAACGAGATCAGCGGCGCGCCGAAGCGGGGCAGCGCCACCAGCGCGTTCGCGGGAACAAGCCGACGGAGGCGATGACGGAGCGCGGTGAGCGGGTGATCGGCGACGCGCGTCGCGAGAACGGTCATCATGTTATCCCAAGGTCCCGCTCCTTCGACGACGCCGTGTCGCCCGACCCGCACCGCGCGGGCGGCATCATGCTGTTGCCTTGTCGATTTTTCTGCTTTGCGCGTCGGCATGGCGGCGCTTGGCACCCGAAATCAGGCGCGAGGATGGCGACCGGCGACCGTGCCTGAACCTGTCGCGGTCGCGGCGGCGCTGACGATGCTCGCCTTCGCGCTGCGGGCGTGGGACTTCGGCAACCCGGTGATCCATGTCGACGAGCAATGGTATCTGCTGGTCGGCGACCGGATGCGCGGGGGGGCGCTACCTTACCTCTACCTCTGGGACAGGAAGCCGCTCGGCCTCTTCGCGCTGTTCGCCGCGATCCGGTCGCTGCCGGGGGACGGCGTTGTCGCCTATCAGGTCGTCGCGATGCTGTTCGCGAGCGCGACCGCTTGGATCGTCGATCGGTGCGCGCGCGAGGGAGGCGCATCGCGGCGGGCGGCGCTGGCGGGTGGCGCGGCGTACCTGCTGTGGCTGTCGCTATTGAGCGGGCGGGGCGGGCAGTCGCCGGTGTTCTATAACCTGCCGATCGCGGGGGCGGCGTTGCTGGTGTTGCGGCTGCCACGCCGGACGAGCGCGCGCGCGGTATGGTGGAGCGGGGCAGCGGCGTGCGCGCTGGCGGGGCTGGCGATCCAGACCAAATACACGCCCGCGATCGAGGGCGCGCTGTTCGGCGGCGCGCACCTTTACTACCTCCGACGCATCGGTGCGGGGTGGACGGCGATGCTCGCCGCGGCATGCGGCTGGATTGCGCTGGGCCTGCTCCCGACGCTGGCAGCGGCGTGGAGCTATTGGCGGCTTGGTCCCGCGGCGTGGCACGCGTGGTGGTTCGCCAATTTCGGCTCGATCACGCTCCGCAAAAGCTATCCCGGCGCCAAGATCGCGACACGGCTGGTGGGCCCCTGGGCGCAGCTCGCCCCGCTGGTGATCGGCGCGGCGCTGGCGCGGCGCGAGCACTCGCCACAGGTCGCGCTCGCCTGGGCGTGGCTCGCCGCCGCCCTGATTGCCTGGGCGAGCATCGGCGCGTTCTTCGACCATTACGCGCTGCCGCTGCTGCCCCCGCTGGCGGTGCTGGCCGCGCTCGGGTGGACGCGACATCCGCGCGTGATGGCGGCATCGCTCGTCGCCGCGCTGTCGACGCTGATCGTCAAGGCGGCACTTCGCCCCAATGATGCCGCCAGCGCGCGCGCGGTCGCGGCGTTCGTGGAGGCGCATAGCGGCCGCGAGTGCCCCTATGTGTTCACGGGCGACTCGGCGATCTACCTGCTTGCCCATGCCTGCACGCCGACCGCCTACGCATTCCCGTCGACGCTCGCCTATGCCTCCGAACAGGGCGCGACCGGCATCGACGAAGCCGCCAAGGTCCGTCGCATCATGGCCTGTCGTCCGCCCGCCGTGGTCACGCTCGCCAGGCCGCTCGCGCCCTGGAACGTCGACAGCCTGCGCGTGCTGCGTGCGGCGTTAGCGCGCGGCTATTATCCCGCGTTCAGCGCGCCCGAATATGGTACGCGGGTCGTGGTGTTCCTGCGCCGCCCCTCCAAGGAGTTGAGCCGATGATCGACGCGCCGCTGATCGCCGGACTGGAGCTGGGCGGCACGAAGTGCGTGGCGGTGCTCGGCACCGGGCCGGACGACGTCCGCGACGAGCAACGCCTGCCCACCACCAATCCCGCCGAGACGCTAGGCGCGCTCGAGGCGGTGCTGGAGGGGTGGGGCGGGTTCGCCGCGATCGGGGTGGCGAGCTTCGGGCCGGTAGCGCTCGACCTGCATCGGCCGGACTATGGCTCGGTCACCGTCACTACCAAGCCCGGCTGGTCCCACACCGACATCGCGCGCCGGCTCGGGCGCCGGTTCGACGTCCCGGTCGGCTTCCACACCGACGTGGTCGGCGCGGCGCTGGCCGAGGGGCGCTGGGGCGCGGCGGCGGGGTTGCGCGATCACGCCTATGTCACCGTCGGCACCGGCATCGGCGTCGGGCTGGTCGCGGGCGACTTGCCTGTGACCGGCATGACCCATCAGGAGCTCGGCCATCTGCGCCCGCGCCGGATGCGCGGCGACGAGTGGGGCGGCGCCTGTCCATTCCACGGCGACTGCTGCGAAGGGCTGGCGAGCGGCCCCGCCGTCGCCGCGCGCACGGGCATCCCCGCGCCCGACCTGCCCGCCGGTCATCCCGCCTGGGCACCCACCGCGGATGCGCTCGCGCAGCTATGCCACGCGCTCGCGCTGACGGGGGTGCCGCGCCGGATCGTGATGGGCGGCGGCATGATGGTGGGGACGCCGCACCTGTTTTCGCGCATCCGCCAGTTGCTCCACGACAGCCTCGCGGGCTATCTCGTCACGCCCGAGCTCGACGACCTCGACAGCTACATCGTCCCGCCGCGGCTCGGCAACCGCGCGGGCCCGCTCGGCGCGATCGTGCTGGGCGAGCAGGCGCTCGCCGCCGCACCGTCAACGCTGTCTTAACCGTCCGCGCTTACCCCGTTGCAACGATGGTGACGCGAGGACAGCTGATGCGGATTCTGATCGTCGATGACGAGCCGGCGATGCACGACTCCTACCGGCGCAGCTTTGCGCCGGCCGGGGGCGAGACGGCCCAGCTGTCCGCGATGGCGGCCGAGCTGTTCGGCGACGAGGACGCGGGCGTCGTGCCCTTGCCTGACGACGCGCCGTCGTTCGAGCTGACCCACTGCCACCAGGGCCTCGACGCGATCGCGGCGGTGGAGGCGGCCTTGGCGCGCGGCGAGCCGTATCCGGTCGCGTTCATCGACGTGCGGATGCCGCCCGGGATCGACGGCAAGGAGACCGCGCGGCGTATCCGCGCGCTCGACGCCGAGATCAACCTCGTCATCGTCACCGGCTTTTCCGACTTCTCGCCGTTGGAGATCAGCCGCGCGGCGGGGCCGACCGACAAGATCTTCTACATCGCCAAGCCGTTCGAGGTCGCCGAGGTCGTCCAGACCGCGACCGCGCTCGGCCGCCGCTGGCAGGTCGACCGCGAGCTCGCCGACGCGCGCGAGACGCTCAAGCGCCAAGTAGTGCAGCTTGAGGAACAGGGGCTGGAGCTCGCCGCCAACGAGAGCCGCGCGGTTCACATCGCCACGCATGACTCGTTGACCGATGCGCCCAACCGGCTTGCGTTCCAGCGCGCGCTGGCGGAGCGCGCGCGCCGTCCCGGCCTGTTCACGACCGCGATGATCGACCTCGACCGCTTCAAGCTGGTCAACGATACGCTCGGCCACCTCGCGGGCGACGAGCTGCTGCGCGAAATCTGCGCCATCCTCCACGCGCACCGGCCGGAGGGCGGGATCGTCGCGCGACTCGGCGGCGACGAGTTCGGCCTGTTGTTCGACACGCCGGGCGAGGACGCGGCGGTGATGGCGTGCGAGCGCATCATCCACGCCTGTTCGGGGGTTCGCCGCGTGTTCGGCAACTCGGTGCAGTCGGGCGCGTCGATGGGGCTCGTCGTCTGCGCCGAAGGTGGCCCACGCGACGTCGTCGACCTGATGCGCCGCGCTGACCTCGCGCTCAACGACGCCAAGCGCGCGGGGCGCGGGGTGGTGCGCGTGTACGACGAGACCATGGACGAGAGCATCCGCTTCCGCCGCCGCGTCGAGACCGGGCTCGCCCACTCGATCGCGCGCGACGAGCTGGGGGTCGCCTATCAACCGATCGTCGCGCGCAACGGGTTCGAGATCGTCGGCTTCGAGGCGCTGCTCCGCTGGAACACCGCCGAGTACGGCCCGATCAGCCCGGCGACGTTCATCCCGATCGCGGAGGAATCGAACCTCATCCACGAGCTTGGCGACTGGGTGCTGGGCGAGGCGCTGGGCGAGCTCGCGCGCTGGCCCGGGCAATATGTCTCGGTGAACTTCTCGCCGCGCCAGTTCCGGCGGCACAATTTCGTCGGGCACATCATGGAAACGGTGCAGCGCGCCGGAGTGGCTCCCGCGCGATTGCAGATCGAGATCACCGAGACCGCGATCTTCGACGACGCCGACCGCGCCGCCGAGACGCTGTATCGCCTGCGCCAGATGGGCTTTCGAATCGCGCTCGACGATTTCGGCACCGGTTACTCGTCGCTCTACAACATCCGCAAATTCGCGCTCGACGCGCTGAAGATCGACCGCAGCTTCGTCGACGGGATGGGCCGCGAGCGCGAGTCGGCGGCGATCGTCCATTCGATCGTCCATCTCGGCCGCTCGCTCGGGCTGGGCGTCATCGCCGAGGGGGTCGAGACGCCCGCGCAGGTGGCGCTGCTGCGCGTTGCCGGCGCGACGCACCTGCAGGGCTATCATTTCTCCCGCCCCGTCACCCCCGCCCAGGCGCGGGACATGGCGGCGACGCCGTATCTGTTCGCCGAAGGAGAGGCGGCCGCGACCGGGACGCTCGGCTGATGGCCGCCGCCGTCCGGCGCGTTCGCGCGGGCTCGCGCCTGCTCCGCCACCCGCATTCGCTGGGCGCTCGGCTGGTGCTGATCCTGACCGCGGTCGGGCTGGCGGGCGCGTGCGCGATCACTTTGCTGCTCGCCAGCGTGATCACCCCGAATTTCAACCGGCTCGAGGCGGGGTCGGTCGACGCGCATGTCGAACGGACGCGCGCGGCGTTGAACGAGTTCGCGAGCAAGGTCGCCAGCGCGGTGCGCGACTATGGCGACTGGAACGCGAGCTACGACTATCTCGCGCACCCGACGCCCGCCTTCGAGCGCGAGAGCTTCTCGCCACTGGCGATGACCAATCTCGACGTGAGCGGCATGGCCTATCTCGGGCGCGACCGGCGGGTGGTGATCGCGCGCTGGATCGACGCGGACCGCCGCGACGACCCGGCGATGCGCGCGCGCTTCACCGCTGCGCTCGCGCGGATCGACTTCGCGCGCGTGCTGGGCCGCAAGCACTCGGCGAGCTTCTACCTGCGGCTCGGCGGCGAGGTCGCGGCGGTGGCGGTGGCGGAGGTTCGGCGCAGCGACGGCACCGGCACCCCGCGCGGGCTGGTCATCATGGCGCGGCGGATCACCTCGCGCCAGCTGTCCGACCAGCTCCAGCTCGCCGCCCAGCTTCGCCTGGCGGGCGCGGGCGACGGCGTCAGCACCGAGCGCCACCACG
>CAXSEO010000011.1:0-15098 GCA_964235525.1 uncultured Sphingomonas sp.
TGGCGGCGTTGTCATCGACGAACACCGTCCGCCCCGCCTCTAGCCCGAACCGATCGAGCGCGAGGCGATAGATCGCCGCATCCGGCTTCACCAGCCGCTCGTCGCCCGACACGATGATGCCCCGAAACCGGTCGAACAGCGCCGCCTCGCGGGCGCGGAACGGGGGCCAGAACTCGCCCGAGAAGTTGGTGATCGCAAATAGCGGCACCCCCGCCGCGTCGAGCTCGTAGACCAGCTCGGGCATCCCCTCGACCGGGCCGGGGATGGTCTCGCCGAAACGCGGCCCCCAAGCGGCGATCAGCTCGGCATGCTGAGGAAAGCGAGCGGTCAGCTCGGCGGAGCTCTCCGCGAACGGACGGCCCGCGTCATGCTGGAAATGCCAGCGCTCCGTAACCACCTCGACCAAGAACGCCTCGAGCGTGTCCGCATCCGGGATCAGCTGCTCGTACAGATGCCGCGGGTGCCAGTGGTATAGGACTCGTCCGACGTCAAAGACCACTGCGTTAACGGATAGTTGTGCACGTCCACCGTGTCTTCCGGAACCCCCACAACACACCACGTTGTGGGGCAGTCGTTAGCCCTGGCGTGCCTTGAAGCGGCGATTGGTCTTGTTGATGATATAGGTCCGCCCGCGACGGCGGATCACGCGATTGTCGCGATGACGGCCCTTGAGCGATTTGAGCGAGTTGCGGATCTTCATGGCGCGGGCACTTCGATAGCGGGGACCGGAAGCGCGCTCGCCTAGTCAGCGCCCCCGCCCAAGTCAACCCGGACCCCGACGCGCACCCAAGCGTTGAGCAGGCGAAATGACCAAGAGGCGACACGGATGCACAAGGCGGCAATCGCGGTAATCACAGGTGGCCTCGTGCTGGCGGGGTGCGCGACGGCGCCGACCGGCTATCCGGTGGAGGCGACGCGCTACCATTATGACCCGGTACTCGACCGTGGGACGGTGGTGATCGAGCCGGGCGACGCCGGCCCGCCGCCGCTCGAATACCAGGCCTACGCGGCGGCGGTCCATGCCGAGCTCCTCCGCATCGGTTTCGCGGACCCGGGCCCGGGGGTCCAGCCGCGCTTCCGCGTGACAGTGACCTATAGCCAGACGACCCAGCCGCTCCCCCGCCGCCGCTCGCCGGTCAGCATCGGGCTTGGCGGCGGCGGCTTCTCGGGCGGCGGGTATCGCGGCGGCGGCGGGGTCGGACTTGGCGGCGGAGTGAGTTTCCCGGTCGGCGGCGGCGGCGGTCGGCTTGGCACGGTGACGCAGCTCAGCGTTCGGCTCCGCCGCGGCCCCGACGCGGTGTGGGAGGGACAGGCGCGAACGCTCACCGAGACGCGCGCGGGAGCGCCGACGACCGATGCGGTCGCGACGCGGCTCGCCCGCGCATTGTTCGGCGGCTTCCCCGGCGAGTCCGGGCGCACTATCGAGGTGCGATGAGCCTATCCATCAACGCCGCGTTCGACAGCGGCAACATCCGCCTTCTCCGGGTCGAGGGCACCACCGTCGACCTGGAGATCGTGCCGGACCACCTGTCCGACTTCTACCAATGGTTTCACTTCCGCACCGCGGGGCTTGGCGAAGAGCGGTGGACGTTCCGGATCGTCAACACTGGCGGGTCGGCCTATTCGTTCGGCTGGCCGGGCTATCGCGCGCGCGCGAGCACCGACCGGCGCGCGTGGCGGCAGATCGAGACCCGCTACACCGACGGGGTGCTCGCGTTCGACTGGGACGGCGCGGCGGGCGACCTCGCCTGGTTTGCGTATTTCGCCCCTTATACGACCGAGATGCACGCCGACCTCGTCGCGCGCTTCGCCGACCTGCCCGGGATTAAGCATCGCGAGCTGGGCCTGTCGCTCGACGGGCAGCCGATCGATTACCTGCGCGTCGGCACGGGCGCGAAACAGGCGTGGCTTTACGCACGCCAGCATCCAGGCGAATCGATGTGCGAGTGGTTCATGGAAGGCGCGCTCGAACGGCTCACTGACACGACCGACGCGACCACGCGCGCGCTGCTGGAGGCGTTCACCTTTCACCTCGTCCCCAACATGAACCCGGACGGGACGCGGCGCGGGCATCTCAGGACCAACGCGGCGGGCGTCAACCTCAACCGCGAGTGGCACGCCCCCTCGCTCGATCGCAGCCCCGAAGTGCTGTGCGTCCGCGATGCGATGGACGCGACCGGCGTGGACTTCGCGATCGACGTGCATGGCGACGAGGCGATCCCCGCCAACTTCATCGCCGGCTATGAGGGCATCGCGTCATGGTCCGAGGAGCGCGGCGCGCTCTTCTACGAGTTCGGCCGTCGCCTCGCCGCGCACACCCCCGACTTCCAGACCGACAAGGGGTATGCGAAGGCGAAGGCGGGGCAGGCGAACATGAGCATGTCGACCAACCAGGTCGCCGAGCGGTTCGGCGCGGTGGCGATGACGCTGGAGATGCCGTTCAAGGACCACGACCCGAACCCCGACCCCGAGTTCGGCTGGTCGCCCGAACGCTCCAAACGGCTCGCGCACGCATGTCTGGAGACGCTGGCGGGGATGGCCGACCTGATCGCGCCAACAAGCGCACGGTGAGCGGCTTCACTTTGCGTGAGGGTGACGCGGGCGACCCGGCGATCGTCGCGCTGATCGCGTTCCACCTCGAACAGGCGCAGCTTAACTTTCCGGCGGGCTTCGCCTACGCGCTGAAGCCAGACGCGCTGCTGGACCCGGAGATCAGCCTTTTCTCGCTCTGGGAGGGAGACTTGCTTGCCGGCATCGGTGCGCTCCGCTCGCTGTTGACCGACCATGCGGAGATCAAGACGATGCGGACCGCGCCCGCCTTTCTCGGCAGGGGCGTGGGCCGGGCGATCCTGAACCGGCTGATCGAGGCCGCGCGGGGCCGAGGCATCCGTCGGCTGAGCCTGGAGACCGGGACCAGTCCTCCTTTTGCGGCGGCGCACGCGCTTTACGAATCGGCTGGATTTGTCGACTGCGCGGCGTTCGGCGGCTATCGGCCGAGCTCGCACAACCGCTTCATGACGCTCACCCTCTAACCCGAAAGTCCCGATGCCCCAGCTGATCCTGCTTCGCCACGGCCAGTCCGAGTGGAACCTTGAAAACCGCTTCACTGGCTGGTGGGACGTCAGCCTGACCGAGCAGGGCCGACGCGAGGCGCGCGAGGCGGGCGAGCTGATGACGGCGCGGGGCGTCGACGTCGACCATTGCTTCACCAGTTTGCAGACGCGCGCGATCCTGACGCTCGACCTCGCGCTGGAGGCGATGGGGCGGCTGTGGCTGCCGGTGGAAAAGGATTGGCGGCTGAACGAGCGGCATTATGGCGGCCTGACCGGGCTCGATAAGGCGGAGACCACCGCCCGCCACGGCGAGGAGCAGGTGCGGGTGTGGCGGCGCAGTTTCGACATACCGCCGCCGCCGCAGGAGCCGGACGGCGCGTTCGACCTGTCACACGACCGCCGCTACGCGGGCGTGACGATCCCCGCGACCGAGAGCCTCAAAGACACGATCGCGCGCGTACTGCCTTATTGGGAGGCGCGGATCGCTCCGGCGTTGCGGAGTGGCCAGCGCGTGCTGATCGCCGCGCACGGCAATTCACTTCGCGCGCTGGTCAAGCAGCTGTCACGCATCGCCGACGACGAGATCACCACCCTCGAAATCCCGACGGGGAAGCCGATCATGTATGATCTCGACGCCGACCTGAACGCACTCGACCGCTATTACCTCAGCGACCGCTAGACCGCGCGGCGACCGGTGAACAGCTGGATCAGGACGACGACGACTGCGATGACGAGCAGGAGGTGGATCAGCCCGCCCGCGACGTGGAGCGTAAAGCCGAGCAGCCAGAGCACGACCAGGATGACGGCGATGGTCCAAAGCATGGGTGTTTTCCTCCTGTTGAGCCACGATAACGAGTATCCGTTTGACGCGTTCCCGCGCCGTTGCCCTAGTCGCCTCGGGCCGCTACCCCTCGCCGATGCCGCCGCTCGTCGGGATCATCATGGGGTCGACCTCCGACTGGGAGACGATGCGCCACGCCGCCGACACGCTCGCCGCGCTCGATGTCGCGCACGAGACACGGGTCGTGTCCGCGCACCGCACCCCCGACCGGCTGTATGACTATGCGCGCACCGCCGCCGGGCGCGGGCTCAAGGTGATCGTCGCGGGCGCGGGCGGGGCGGCGCATCTGCCGGGCATGGTCGCAGCGATGACGCACTTGCCCGTGCTGGGCGTGCCAGTCGAGAGCCGGGCGCTGTCGGGGATGGATAGCCTGCTCTCGATTGTGCAGATGCCGGGTGGCGTCCCCGTCGGCTGCCTCGCGATCGGGCGCGCGGGCGCGGTCAATGCGGGGCTGCTCGCCGCCGCGATCATCGCGCTCGGCGACGAGGCATTGCGCGAGCGGCTCCAGGCTTGGCGCGCGGCGCAAACCGACGCGGTGGCGGACGCGCCCTAGCAAGTACCGTTCGCCCTGAGCTTGTCGAAGGGCCGTTCTTCTTTTGGCGAGGTTAGGCGTAACAGTGCTTCGACAAGCTCAGCACGAACGGGGTAGAGGCATGATCCCCCCTGGTTCAACGATCGGCATTCTTGGGGGCGGGCAGCTCGGGCGGATGCTCGCGATCGCCGCCGCCGGGCTCGGCTATCGCGCGCATGTCTTCGCGCCGGAAGCGAGCGGCCCCGCTACCGAAGTTGCGGCCGAATGGACGCAAGGTCGCTTCGACGACGCGGACGCGATGCGCGCGTTCGCGCAGCGGGTCGACGTTGCGACCTACGAGTTCGAGAGCCTCGACCCGCAGGTGGTCAGCTATCTGTCCGGGCGCGTCCCCGTCCGACCGCCGGCGCTGTCGCTCGAGCTGGCGCGCTATCGCCCCAACGAAAAGGCGATGATGGCCAGCATCGGCGGGCGCACTCCGGCCTGGAGCGCCGTCAACGACCTACCGGAGTTGGAGGCCGCGATCCGGGATGTCGGCTGCCCGGCGATCCTCAAGACCACGCTGTTCGGCTATGACGGCAAAGGGCAGGCGCGCGTCGACACGCCCGCCGACGCGGCGGCGGCGTGGGAGGCGATCGGCGCCCCCGCAAAGCCCGCGGTGGGCGACGCCGCGATCCTCGAATCGCGGGTCGATTTCGAGGCCGAGTTCTCGGTGCTGCTCGCGCGCGGCGTCGATGGCGCGTTCGCGATCTGGGACGTGCCGGAGAACGTCCACCGCGACGGCATCCTCGCCACCTCGACGGTCCCCGCCTCGCCGCTGATCCGCCGCCACGCGCCGCAGGCGGTCGCGCTCAGCAAGGTGATCGCCGAGCGGATGGGGCATGTGGGGGTGCTCGCGACCGAGTGGTTCGCCTGCGAGCGCGGCCCGGTGTTCAACGAAATGGCCCCGCGCGTCCACAATTCGGGGCATTGGACGATCGAGGGATCGCTCACCTCGCAGTTCGAGAACCATATCCGCGCCGTCTGCGGCCTCCCGCTCGGCAGCACCGCGCTGACCGGGAGGAGCGTGTCGATGGAGAACCTGATCGGCTGCGAGGTGGACCGCTGGCCCGAGCTGCTCGCCGAGCCGGGCGCGCACGTCCATCTCTACGACAAGACCATGCGCGCCGGGCGCAAGATGGGGCATGTGACGCGGGTGGCGCGGTAATTCCATGATCCTCCCCATTCATGGGGAGGATCATGGAGGTTACGCCCGCGCCACCCAGTCGTCCCCAATCTGCTGCAGCATATCGAGCGGCACCCGCCCTGCCCCCAGCACCACGTCGTGATAGGTCTTGAGGTCGAACCGCGCCCCCAGCTTCGCCTTCGCGCGCTCGCGGATGTCGACGAAGGTCGAGTGGCCGAGCTTGTAGCTGCACGCCTGCCCCGGCTGCGCGCAGTAGCGGTCCACCTCGCGGGTGGCGAAGCCGGGCGTCTCGCCTTGCGCGTCCACGAACAGCGCCACCGCGCGCTCCTTGCTCCAGCGGTAATGGTGGATGCCGGTGTCGACGATGCAGCGATGCGCGCGGAACAGCTGTTCCTTCAGATAGCCGAGCTGCCCGAGCGGGTCGTCGGCGTACATCCCCAGCTCGTCCGCGAGCTGTTCGGCGTAGAGCACCCAGCCCTCACCATAGCCCGAGAAACTGGTCAGCTTGCGGATCAGCGGAAGATGCGTGTTGCTGAGCGCCAGCCCGCCCTCGAGCTGATGCCCGGGCAGCCCCTCATGATAGACCACTGTCGGCAGCATGAAGCGGGGCCATTCGGCCGAGTCCTGGAGGTTGAAATAGACCAGCCCCGGGCGCTTGCCGTCGAGGGATGGCGATTGCGAGAACGCGCTCGCCGCCCCGGCCTCGGTCTCCCGCGGCACGCGGCGCACCTCGAACGTGCAGGGCGGCAGGCGATGGAACACCTCCGGCAGCCGGGTACGGATAGCCGCCAGCCGCTCGTTGCAGTACGCGATCACCTGCGCCTTGCCCGCGTCCGTGTTGGGATAGACCTGGCCCGGCAGCTGGTTGATCGCCGCCAGCCGCGCGCCGACGCTGCCGGTAGCTATGTCCTGGCGGCGCATGATCGCGTCCATCCGCGCGGAGATCGCGGCGGCCTGGTCGAGGCCGAACTGGTGGACCTGCTCCGGGGTCAGCCGGGTGGTGGTCGTGTTGCTGAGCGCGACCTGGTAAAAGGCGTCGCCCCGCGGCACCTTCCATACGCCCGCGTCATGCGTCGCAAGCGCGCGCACTTCGCGCACGGCGGCGAGCTGGCGTCCCAGCGCCGGGAGCACCTCGGCGGTGTAGATCGCCGCCGCCTTGTCGCCATAGCCGGTCAGCCCCTTTGCGCGGGAACGGCGGTCGAGCGACTGGACCAGCTTCGCCTGGCTCGCGGGAATGGCGGTCGCGCTCAGCTGCGCGATCGTCTTGTCGAGCAGGAAGTCCGGCGGCACCACGCCGAGCGCAACGTCGTGCCTCAGCCGCCCGGTCTGCGCGTCGAGCTGGCCCGCGAACGCGTGGAGCCGCTGGAGATAAGCTTCCGCGTCGGCGGCGGTCTCGACCGGATGTTTGGTGTCCATGAAGTCGGGCACCGACTGGTACGCGCCCGTTAGCTGCGAGATGACATAGGCCGATGGACCATAGTTCGCGCCGCCGAAGTCGAACGCCTGCACCTGCGCCGCCGAGCGACGGGTGTAGAGCACCACGTCGAGCGTCTGCCGGTCGGCGGGAGACAGCGCGGCGCGGTCGACCGCCTCCAGCAGCCGGATCTGGCTTTGCGTCAGCGCCTTCGCCGCCGCACGTCCCGCGTCGCTTTCGTCGGTCAGTCGCGCGCGCAGGCCCGCATTGCGCGCGGTGTCGAGCCCAAGCTGCGTGGCGCCCTCAGGCCGCGCCTCGAACCCCTCTTGGACCAGCTGGTCGAACAGCGCCGCGACCGGCGACTCGGGCTGCGCGCGCAACGCCGTCGGCAGCGCGGCAATCGCTCCCGCCGCCGCGCCCGCGCGCAGCACGGAGCGGCGATCGGGGCGGGCCCGCATCAGCCGCGCGTGCCCGTCAGCGGAAAGCTGCCGAACGCGCCCGCGCCGACCTGGCCGGTCAGCGTGTCGCCCGAGACGCTCGCTTCGCAGTCGAGCGTCATCGGCATCGGCGTGGTGATCGACTGCTTCCACTTGAGCGTGTCGCCCTCGACAATGCCCTCGACCGGCATCGAGCCCATCGCGCCGCCCGCCTGACCGGTGAAGGTTTCGCCACTGCTCGTCACACTGATCGTCAGCTTCTGGTCACCCAGCGGCGACTTCACCGTGCAGTTCCAGTTGCCGTCCACACTCGCCATCGATGTTCTCCTAATTGGTTCCGGTGGGCGCGCCCGCCACGCTCGCGGTCGCGACCGACGCCGCCGGGACCACCTCCACCGGCAGGCCGATGCCGTCAAGCTGCGGCCGGACGATCTTCGCATCGCCGACCACGACATAGACGAAGCGCGCGGGGTCGATGTCGGCCCTGATCGCCGCCTGCAGCTGCGGCAGCGTCAGCGCGCGATAGCGCTGGGTGATGGTGGCGTAATAATCGTCGGGGCGGCGATACAGGTCATTGCGCTGCATCGCCGCCAGCACGTCGCCAGACGTCTCGAAATCACCCACCAGCGAGCGCGTCGCGCCGGTGATCGTGCGGTCGAACTCCTCGGCGGTCATCGGCTTGGTGGACAGAAAGTCGGCCACATCCGCGCGCATCGACTGGAGCGCGGGGCCGGTCTTGTCCGCCTGCACCGGCGCGGTGATGACATAGGGCGTCGCATACTGGTTCTGGCGGAAATTGCCGCCCGCGCCGTACGACCAGTGCCGGGTTTCGCGCAGGTCCATGTTGACGCGGCTGAGGAAGTCACCGCCAAGCGCGTCGTTCGCGGCCTCTACCGCGAGCAGGTCTTGCGTGCCGACAAGCGGGGTCGCCTCGCCCGCGACGATCACCGATTGCGGGCTGTCGGGCCGGTCGATCAGCACGATCTTGGCCGGAGACGGCTGCGGCGGGCGCGAGAAGTCCTTCACGCCCGGCGCGCCAACGCCGGTCCAGTCGCCCAGCCGCGCGTCGAGCACCGCCTTCACCTCGGCGAGCGGACGGTCGCTGGTGACGAAGATCTTGGCCTTGTCGGGGCGCAACCATGCCTGCTGGAACGCGCGCAGATCGGCGGGAGTGAGCGCCGTCACCGCCGCCGGATCGCCGCTGCCGAACGACTTGGCGTACGGATAGCTGGTGCCGACCAGCAGCCGGGGCAGCGCGCGCCCGGCGAGCGCGTTGGGGTTGGTCAGCTCCTGGCTGATCTGCGCGAGCTGCTGGTTCTTGACCCGCGCCACGTCGGCGGGGGCAAAGGCGGGGTTGCGCGCGACATCGGCGAACAGGTCCGCTGCCGGGGCCAGGTTCGCACTAGGGACCGACATCGCCAGCGTGGTGCGGTCGGCGTTGGCCGCGCTCGACAGCGTCATGCCGAGCCGTTCCTCGGTTTGCGCGATCGTGATCGCGTCGCGCGTGGCGGTTCCCTCGTCGAGCATGGACAGCGTCAGCGTCTGCGTGCCCAGCTTGCCCGGGACGTCGGCGGCATAGCCGGCATCGAAGCTCAGCACCGCCTGCGTCACCGGCACGGCGGTGCGCTGCGCGTAGATCAGCTCAATGCCGTTCCTGAGCCGCGTTCGCTGCACGGCGGGGAAGCTCAGCCCCGCCACCTCGCCGACAGCGGGGATCGCGCCGCGCGCGCCCTTGACCGGCGGTTCGGCGGCGGCGGTCACCGCCGCGGTGGGCGGCACCTTGGCCTCCTCATACGCATCGCGCGGGCCGGGCACGACCGCGAGCGAATAGGCCGGGCGGGTCAGCCACTTGTCCGACACCGCCTTGACCCCCGCCGGGGTCGCGCTCGCGAGCAGGGTCAGCTCTTTCTCGTAAAAGCCCGGATCGTTCTCGTAGAGCGTTCCCTCCGCCAGCGCGACCGCCTTGCCGCCGAAGCCGCCGACCGACTCCAGCCCCTTCACCGTCGAGGCGACCGATTGGGTCGCGAAGCGCGACACCTCGTCCGCGGTCGGCCCGTCGCGCAGATAGTCGGCGAGGACCTGGTCGACCCGCGCCGACACCTGCGACGGGTCGACGCCAGGTCGCACCACGACATAGATGTTGAACTTGCCCAGTTGCGAGAAGCTCTCGTTCGACGCCTCGGCCGACACCGCCAGTTTCTCGCGGCGGACCAGCACGTCGTACAATCGCGAGGACGCGCCGCCGCCGAGCACGCCCGCCGCAACGTCGAGCGCCACCGACTCGCGCGCGTCGTTCAGCCCCGGCACCACCCACTCGCGCAGCAGCAAGGTGGCCGCCACCCGATCCTTCATCACCTCGGACCGGGGCGCGGGCAGCGTCGGGATCGCGGCGGCGGGAACGACGCTCTTCGGCCCAGAGGGGATCGCGCCGAAATACTTGGTCACCAGCGCGTGAGCAGTAGCAAGGTCGATATCGCCCGCCAGCACCAGCACCGCATTGTTGGGGCCGTAATGCGAGCGGAACCAGTTCCTGACGTCCTCCACGCTGGCCGCGTCGAGGTCCCCCATCGAGCCGATGGTGGTGTGGCCGTACGGGTGATCGGCGGGGAACAGCCCGGCGACCTCCTTGTACTGGATCAGGCCATAGGGGCGATTGTCCCCCTGCCGCTTTTCATTCTGGACCACGCCGCGCTGCTCATCGAGCACCCCTTGCGTGATCGCACCGGTGAGGTAGCCCATCCGGTCGGACTCGAGGAACAGCGCGCGGTCGAGCGCGGCGGTCGGCACCGTCTCGAAATAGTTGGTGCGGTCGAAATAGGTGGTGCCGTTGAAGTCGGTCGCCCCGACGCTCTTGAGCGGCACGAAGAAATCGCCGGGCGCGTTCTCCGAGCCGTTGAACATCAGATGCTCGAACAGGTGCGCGAATCCGGTCTTGCCCTTCGGCTCGAACTTGGAGCCGACATTGTACCACACGCTGACCGCGACGATCGGTGCCTTGCGGTCGGTATGGACGACGACGCGCAGGCCGTTGGGGAGCGTGAACTGCTGATAGGGGATGTTCACCTCGCGGACGAGCTCCGCGACCGGCGCGGGCTTCTGCGCGGCGGCGGGCGCCGCGAGGGCGCTGAACGCCGCGCCCGCGAGCGCGATTTGCTTGATGGTCATCGTGACTCCTGTCCCCTCACGCCGGACACTAACGCGCATCCCGGCGGGTGCAACTAGGGCCGATAGACCCGCTCGACATGCGCGCGCAGCTCGGCGGGATCAAACCACACGGGCTTCAGCTGGTGCCGCACGAACAACGGTGCCTGATCGGCGTAATGGGGAGAGGCGGGGCGGGTGGTGGCCGCGCCGAAAGGCTGGATCGAGCGCGAATGCACCCGCCCCGCGCGGTCCCACCCGATCAACATCACGAAGCTGTCGCCATGATTGACCACCAGCCGCCCGTCGGGCGCGTCGTCCCAGGTCGACGCCGCGCGCAACACGTCGGGGCCGCCGTCCATCGGCAGGTCGACCTTGCCATGGCGCAGCCGCAGCACCTCGCCGAGCGGTGGATCCAGCCGGCCGAAATGCACCCGGAGATACGTCGCCGCCGCTGTCAGCTCCACCGCCGGGTCGGCTTCGGGCAGCCGCTGGTAATGCCATTTCTGCCCCGCGCGCATCAGCATCGCCGCGAGCGCGTCGGCGCGCCCGTGCCCGTTCAGGCTCCAGTCCCAGCCCGACAGCAGCATCTGCGCCTGCCGCGCGTCGCCCGCGACCTTCGCGCGCGCCAGATCGGCGAACCAGCGCGCCGCCCAGCCGTGCCGGGACACGCCGGTGTCGAACTTGACGCGCAACAGCTCCGCCTCGCCGATCGCGCACGTCGCCCCCATCAGCTCGATCGCGCGGGTGGCGCGGTTGGTTGTGTCGGTCTCGACTCCGAGCAGCGGCGACCAGTCCGCCGGGTGGAGCTCCGACCCCGCGCCCGCCGCCTGGAACGGGGTGTTGTTCGCGTTGACGATGAACCCCGACGCCGGATCGACGTTGCGCGGCACCGCCGACCACGGGACCGTCCCCGGCTGGTAGTCGCGCGACGTGTCGCCGGGCAGGAGGTGGCGATAGTCGAACCCCGCGCGCCGGTTCGGGAAGCTGGCGTTGTAGAACAGCCCGATATGCCCGGCCGCATCGCCATAGATGAAGTTGGTCCCCGGCACGCCGTGCATCGCCAGCGCGCGCTCGAACTGGCCGAGATTGCGTGCGCGCGTGAGGCGATAATATTCCTCCACCATGCCGAGCTGATCCGCGCCGCCGTAGCGGATCGCGAACGCGCCCGAGCGGTTGACCATCACTGGCCCCTGCACCGCGCGGTACACGGTCCGCGGCACCGGCAGCACGAACGGTCCCCACAGCCGGACCGGCAGCCACACCCGGTGCCGCTCCAGCGCGCGCCAGCGCCCGTCGAACCGGTACGCGCTCCGGTCGGCATTGGTGGTGAGCCGGTACACGTCGACCATGTCCGGGCGATTGACCGTGTTGGTCCAGCCGAGATGCTCGTTATGTCCCAGCAACGGGTAGGGCACGCCCGGAAAGGTCGCGCCCGCGAAGTTCCACCCCTGCCCCGAATGCACGGCCAGCTCGTACCACGCCGCCTGACCGCGCCACGGCTGGTGCGCGTTGGACAACAGCCGCGTCCATCCGTCGGTCGAGCGTTTCGGCGCGACCGCGAAGCCGTTGGAGCCGTTCGGCACGCTCTCCCCCGCCGGCGCGAGCGCGCGCGGGTCGGGCGTGTCCGGCGTCGCGCCCGCCGTCTCGGGCGGCAGCGGCTTGTCCGCGGCCAGCGCGCCCAGCACCTTGTCAAGCCCGAAAAAGAAGGGCGAGCGGAGCACGAAGCCGGTGGCGATGTCGTGGCCATCGACGGGGAACAGCTTCGCCAGCCGGACCTCGCCCGGGTGGCGGGCCGCGTAGAGGTTGAGTCCCGAGGCATAGGCGTCGAGCAGCGCGCGCACGTCGGCGGGTTGCCTGTCATAGTCGCGGTTTACCGTCTCGCGCGCGCCAAGCAGCGCCAGCGCATAATCGGTCGCCGCGCCTTCCTTGCCGGTCAGCGCACCCAGCCGCCCGCGCGTCATCGCGACCACCTCCTGCAGCGTCGCGAAGTCGTCCTCGGCATGGGCGTAGCCGACGCCATACGACACGTCCGCGTCGGTGCGCCCGAAGATGTGCGGCACGCCGAACGTGTCGCGCGCGATCACGGTGTCGTAGTGGTGCGCGGGCGGTGCGGGCGCGCTCGTGGCGGTGAGCGGGTCCCAGACCGCGAGCGCCAGCACCGCGATAAGGAACAAGCCGACCAGCGCTAGGCCGAGCCGTCGCGCTGTTCTCATCGCCCGACCAGCCGGATGCTTTGCCGAAGGTGAGCGTCGCTCATTGCGACGTGCTAACAGCTCGGCTCCATCACGCAACCACAGGCCCACCCTCTTGTGTTGCCCAAATATCACACCATCTTTGGCGCGGGACCAACAGGGACGCTGCCCATGAACCTCGACAAATTTACCGACCGCGCGAAGGGCTTCCTCCAGTCCGCGCAGACCGTCGCGATCCGCCTGAATCATCAGCGGATCGCGCCGGAGCACCTGCTCAAGGCGCTGCTCGAGGACGAGCAGGGCATGGCCGCCGGGCTGATCGCTGCCGCCGGGGGCGACGCGAAGCGCGCCGTGAGCGAGACCGACGCGGCGCTGGCGAAGATTCCCGCCGTGAGCGGCTCGGGGGCGCAGCAAACCCCAGGGCTCGACAACGACACGGTGCGTGTGCTCGACCAGGCCGAGCAGATCGCGGCCAAGGCGGGTGACAGCTATGTCACCGTCGAGCGGTTGCTGGTCGCGCTCGCGCTGTCGCTCAACACCGCTGCGGGCAAGGCGCTGAAGGTGGCGGGCGTCACGCCCGAGGCGCTCAACACCGCGATTAACACGGTGCGCGGCGGGCGCACCGCCGATACCGCTTCGGCTGAGGACCGCTACGACGCGCTCAAGAAGTTCGCGCGCGACCTCACCCAAGCCGCGCGCGACGGCAAGCTCGATCCCGTCATCGGCCGCGACGAGGAAATCCGCCGCACCATCCAGATTCTCGCCCGCCGCACCAAGAACAACCCGGTGCTGATCGGCGAACCCGGCGTGGGCAAGACCGCGATCGCCGAAGGGCTGGCCCTTCGCATCGCCAATGGCGACGTGCCCGACACGCTCCGCGACCGGCGGCTGATGGCGCTCGACATGGGGGCGCTGATCGCGGGCGCGAAATACCGCGGTGAGTTCGAGGAGCGGCTCAAGGGTGTGCTCGACGAGGTAAAGGCGGCCGAGGGCGACATCGTCCTGTTCATCGACGAGATGCACCAGCTGATCGGTGCGGGAAAATCCGAAGGCGCGATGGACGCGGGCAACCTGCTCAAGCCCGCGCTCGCGCGCGGCGAGCTGCACTGCGTCGGCGCGACCACGCTCGACGAGTATCGCAAGTACGTCGAGAAGGACCCCGCGCTCCAGCGCCGCTTCCAGCCGGTGTTCGTCGGCGAGCCGACGGTGGAGGACACGATCAGCATCCTGCGCGGGCTCAAGGACCGCTACGAGCTTCACCACGGCGTCCGCATCACCGACGGCGCGATCGTGTCGGCGGCGACGCTCAGCAACCGCTACATCACCGACCGCTTCCTGCCCGACAAGGCGATCGACCTGATGGACGAGGCCGCCAGCCGCATCCGCATGGAGGTGGAGAGCAAGCCCGAGGAGATCGAGACGCTTGACCGCCGCATCCTGCGCCTCAAGATCGAACGCGAGGCGTTGCGCCGCGAGACCGATCCGGCGTCTCAGGACCGGCTCGGCCATCTCGAGGCCGAGCTCGCCAATCTTGAGGAGCAGTCCGCCGAACTGACCACCCGCTGGCAGGCGGAGCGCGAGAAGATCGGCGCGGAGGCCAAGCTCAAGGAGCAACTCGACGCCGCCCGCGTCGAACTCGACCAGGCGCAGCGCACCGGTAATCTGGGGCGCGCCGGGGAACTCTCCTACGGCGTCATCCCGCAGTTGGAGCGCCAGCTCGCCGACGCGCAGGCGCTGACGCAGAACGCGATGTTACGCGAGGAAGTCACCGGCGACGACATCGCGGGGGTGGTCAGCCGCTGGACGGGCATCCCCGTCGACCGGATGCTTGCAGGCGAGCGCGACAAGCTGCTCCGCATGGAGGAGGTGCTCGGCAAGCGCGTCATCGGCCAGGCGCACGCCGTAAAGGCGGTCTCCACCGCCGTCCGCCGCGCGCGGGCGGGACTACAGGACCCGAACCGCCCGCTCGGCTCGTTCCTGTTCCTCGGCCCGACGGGCGTCGGCAAGACCGAGCTGACCAAGGCGCTGGCCGAGTTCCTGTTCGATGATCCGTCGGCGATGGTTCGCATCGACATGAGCGAGTTCATGGAAAAGCACGCGGTGTCGCGGCTGATCGGCGCGCCGCCGGGCTACGTCGGCTATGACGAGGGCGGGATGCTGACCGAGGCGGTGCGGCGCAGGCCCTACCAGGTGATCCTGTTCGGCGAGGTGGAGAAGGCGCACGAGGACGTCTTCAACATCCTGCTACAGGTGCTCGACGACGGGCGGCTGACCGACGGGCAGGGGCGCACGGTGGATTTTC
>CAXSEO010000012.1:0-14271 GCA_964235525.1 uncultured Sphingomonas sp.
GGGCGACGGCAAGTGGAGCCTCAAGGGCACCAAGATCTACATCTCGTTCGGCGATCACGACATGGCACCCAACATCGTCCACCTCGTGCTCGCGCGCACCCCGAACGCGCCGGCGGGGACGCGCGGCATCAGCCTGTTCCTGGTGCCCAAATACCGGCTCGACGCGGACGGCCGGCCGGGCGCGTTCAACGACGTGCGGGTGGTGTCGATCGAGCACAAACTTGGACTCCACACCTCGCCCACCTGCGTGCTGAGCTTCGGCGACGAGGACGACTGCGTCGGCGAGCTGATCGGCGCGGAGGGCGGCGGGATGCGCGGGATGTTCACCATGATGAACAACGCGCGATTGAACGTCGGTCTGCAAGGCGTGCAGGTCGCGGAGGCGGCGACGCAAGCGGCGGTCGCCTATGCGCTCGAGCGGGTACAGAGCGCGCGCGTCGGCGGCGCACACAAGGAGCCGGTGCGGATCGTCGAGCATCCCGACGTCAGGCGGATGCTGCTGCGGATGAAGGCACAGACCCAGGCCGCGCGCGCGCTGGTCTACTACGCCGCCGGGCAGGTCGACCGCGCGGGGCTGGGCGATGCGGCCGCGAAAGGGCGGCTGGAGCTGCTGACCCCGCTCGCCAAGGCGCACGGCACCGACCTCGGCTGCGAGGTCGCAAGCATCGGCATCCAGGTGCATGGCGGCATGGGCTATGTCGAGGAGACGGGCGCGGCGCGGTTCTTCCGCGATGCGCGGATCACGCCAATCTATGAGGGCACTAACGGCATCCAGGCCGCCGATCTGGTCGGGCGCAAGCTGGGCCTCGACAATGGCGGGGTGTTCGCGTCGCTGATCCGCGACATGACCGACGACGCCGATCATGCAGACCTTCAAGCGCTGGTCGAGACCTGCGACACGATCGGTCGTCGGCTTGCTGTCGCCGAGCATGACGACCGGCTGGCGGCGAGCTATCCGTTCCTGACGATGCTCTCGGTCGCGGTATGCGGCTGGCTGCTCGAGCGGCAGGCGCGCGCGGCGGGTTCGGGCCCGTTCGGCCACGCCAAGCGGACGGTGGCGCGATTCTACCTCGACCAGATTGTCCCCGAAGCGCTCGGCCTCACCGCCGCCGCCACCGCCAGCGCGGACGTGCTCTACGCGCTGGAGCCGGAAGAACTGGCGGCGTGACGTTCGACTGGGCGGCGTACGCGGCGCGGGTGCGGTTGCCCGCGCGCCCGACGCTCCACGCGGCCGGATTGGCGGTGCTGCAACGGCACCACCGACTGGCGATCCCGTTCGAGAATCTCGACGTGATGCTCGGGCGCGGGGTGGCGACCGACAGCGCGGCGGTGTTCGCCAAGCTGGTGACGGCGAAACGCGGCGGGTACTGTTTCGAGCACAACCGGCTGTTCGGCGACGCTCTGGCGGCGCTCGGGTTCGACGCGCGACCACTGCTGGCGCGTGTTTGGCTCGGCGCGACCGCGCCGCCGCCGCTCAATCATGCGATCAGCCTGGTGACGATCAACGGCGAGGAATGGCTGGCGGACGCGGGGTTCGGCGGGAGCTACTCGCCGCCGATGCGGATGGCCGACGGCGAAGAGGTCACCGCGCCCGACGGCGCGCGCTTCCGCCTGCGCCGCGACACTGACCATGACTGGATGCTCGAACGCGACGGCGACCCGCGCACCACCGACGGGCGCGGCGCGGGCGAGGGGTGGCAACCGCAATATAGCTTTACTACCATTCCGGTGACGGACGACGATTGGGCGGAGGCCAATCGCTGGGCCTCGACCTCGCCCGACAGCCGCTTCACCCGGTTGTGCATCGCCAGTATCGTCCTGCCGCGCGGCTTCGCCAGCCTGACCGACCGCCACTACCGCCGCCGCGCGGCCGGGGAGGGAAGCGAGGGCGAGATCACTGACCCGCGCGTGTACCGGATGCGGCTGAGCCTGATGTTCGGCATCGACCTGACGGCGGGAGAGGTGGCGGGGCTGAGGCTGTTCGCCTAGCGCGCCGCGCGCAACGCCGCCGAGTAGATGTGCCAGCGCAGCTCGTCCGGCGTCGCGCCATCGACATCATTCACGCGGCGCAGGACATACGTCCCCGCGAAGCGCTGGTGCGCGCCGTTCTTGAGCGTCGCGTCGACGCGCACGGGGACGGTGATGAAGATCGAACCGGCCGCGCCCTCCTCGTCCGTCGGCGCGCCCGCGGCCACGCGGGTATGCGCCGTGCGTGCGAAGCCCTGGACAAAGGCGGCGTAGGGCTGGGGACTCCCGCCCTGCCATAGCGCGTAGGCGGCGCGGTACTCGCCGCGGTCGATCTCGGCGTAATAGCGCACCACGACCGCGCGCGCGGCGGCGGGCGAGCGGTCGATCGGCTGCGCGGCCACCTGCGTTGTGACAAGGGCCATGCCCAGCATCATCATTCTCATGCGCGCTCCAGCAATTCGCCCGGGTCGAGCCCGAGCAGGTCGATTTGGTCGCGGATGCGCGGCCAGGTCTGGCGCACGAAGCGGTCGCGCTCGCTCAGCCGCAGTCGCTCGGCCGCGCCCGGCAGCACGAACATGCCAACGCCGCGCCGCACCTCCACATAGCCCTCGTCCTGGAAGCTCTGATAGGCCTTGGCGACGGTCAGCGGGTTGGCGCGGTGCTCGGCGGCGAGCGCGCGGACGGACGGGAGCTGGTCGCCCGCGCGATACTCCCCGCGCAGGATCGCCGCCGCGACCGTGGTCCGCAGGCGGAGATAGACCGGACCGTCCTCGCTCGCTGTCATGCTGCCTTAATACAGCAACAGGGGGCGGGGTCGAGTCCTGCTGCTCAACTCGCCGCCTCGCGCGCGGCGCGGTTCGCGCGGCGGGTCTCCGCGGCCTTTTGCCCTCGCGCGCGCGCCGCCTCGGGCGAGATGTTGCGCGGGCGCTTGGCGATGCGGACCTTGGCGTCGCCATTGCCCTTGTTGGCGAGTTCGGCGTCGAACGCGCCCGCGTCCACCGCGCCGCGCATCTTGTCGAGGAACTCGGCGAAGCGGTCGGCGGGCATGTGGTTGGTGGCGACGCCGTTGATGTCGAATGTGTCGCCGTCCACCTTGACCGTCAGTGCGACGATGCCGTTGCGGACCCGCCACCACGCGCGCGGCCCGGGCTTGCCGGCCTCGAACTGCCGCGCGGTGCGCTCGATGCCTTTCAGCAGCGGGCGGCGCGCCTTGACGGGATCGGCGGCGGGGCGCTCGAACGCGTCGCGCAGCCCGTTGTTGATGATGCTGAACAGATCGGTGAGCGCCATGCGGGGTCTCCTCGGGCAATGACATGGAAAAGCTGAAATCGGCAGCGATGGTTCCCGAGCGCGCGGCGGGTCACCCGACCAGCCACACCGCCGCGGCGAGGGCGAGCGACAACGACACCAAGGTCGCGCCCAGGATCACCAGGAGTGGGCGCGGCCCCGCCTCCAACAGCTGCGACAAGGGCGAGCGTATCGCGGTCGCGGTCACCGCCGCCGCCAGCAGCGCCGCCGCGACCTTCTCCGCGCCCGAAGCGGCGACGGCAGGGACGAGCCCGAGCGAGTTGACCCCCGCCAGCACGAAGAAGCCCGCCACGAACCACGGCACGCCCACCGTCGCGCGCGCGCCCTCGCGCGGCACGAACAGCGCCACGATCGCCAGCACCGGCGCGAGCAGCGCGACGCGGGTCAGCTTGACGATCGCGGCGATCTCACCCGCTCCCTTCGAGTAACTGTAGCCCGCGCCGAGCGCCTGCGCGACGTCGTGGATCGCGCCGCCGGTCAGGAACCCGGCCTGCAGGTCGCTGAAGTGGAGCGCGTGCGCGAGCAGCGGATAGGTCATCATCGCCGCCGCGCTCATCGCCGAGATGCCGACCAGCACCAGCGTCAGCTGTGCCTGCCCTATGCGTTTCTCGCCGAGCGTGGTCGCCAGCGCCATCGCCGCGCTCGCGCCACAGATCGCGACCGCACCGCCCGCCAGCGCGCCGAACGCGGCGTCGAAGCCGAGCCGCCGCGCGAACACCACCCCCGCGCCGATAGTAATCGCGACGATCCCGAGCACCGCAAGCAACGCCACCGGCCCCAGCGCGGCGATCTGCCCGAAGGTGACCCGCACCCCAACCAGCACGATGCCCCAGCGCAGCAGGGAGCGCGACGCGAACGCCAGCCCCGGCGTCAGCCGCGCGTCCGCCGACAGGAAGTTGAGCGCCAGCCCGATCAGCAGCGCCATCAGCGTCACCGGCACCCCGTAATGATCGGACAGGAACCCCGCCGCCAGCGTCCCCGCCGCGACGATCACCAGCCCGGGCAGATATCTGCGCCAGGTCGCGACGGGGGGCGACGGCTCGATATCACCGTACAGGTCGGCCACCATCGGCAGCGGGCGGGTTCTGGCCGTCATCGCGGTGCCCTAGCGCGCGCGCGGGCGATCTGACAAATCGGACTGATGGAGGAAGCGAACCGCCGCGCGCGCTGGGTCATCGTCGCGCTGATCTTCGTCGCGATCATGCTCAACTATGTCGACCGGCAGATCCTGGCGCTTCTCAAGCCGACGCTGGAAGCGCAGTTCCGCTGGTCCGACCAGGACTACGCGAATATGGGCACCGCGTCGCAGGTCGCGACGGCGGTGGCGTTCCTCGGCACCGGCTGGTTCATCGACCGGGTCGGCTTGCGGCGCGGCTTCGCGTCGGGCGTCGCGGTGTGGAGCCTCGCGGCGATGGCGCACGCGCTGGTCGCGACGGTGGGCGGGTTCATCGCCGCGCGCGTCGTGCTGAGCGCCGCCGAGTCGGTGGGGACGCCCGCGGCGGTGAAGTCCGCCGCTACCTATTTCGACGAGCGCGAGCGGCAAGTGGCGCTGGGCGTCGGCAACACCGCGCCCAATGTCGGCGCGATCCTGACCCCGCTGCTGATCCCGCCGCTCGCGGTCGCATTCGGGTGGCGCGCGGCGTTCCTCGTCGCGGGCGGGCTGGGGCTGTTGTGGGTGCCGGTGTGGCTGGGGGTGCGCGCGCGCCCGGTGGCGGTCGCGGGTGTGGGCGCGGCGCGGATCGGCTGGGGTGAGGTGCTGCGCCGCCGCGAGACGCTCGCGATCGCGGTCGCCAAGGTGCTCTCCGATCAGGTGTGGTTCTTCATGCTGTTCTGGCTGCCCGACTTGTTCCACCGGCTGTTCGGGCTGAAGCAGGGGACGCTGGGGCTGCCGGTCGCGCTGGTGTACTTGATGGCGGCCTGCGGCGCGCTGACCGGCGGGTGGCTGCCCGCGAGGCTGATGCGGCGCGGCTGGTCGGTCAACGCGGCGCGCAAGGGCGCGATGCTGGTGTTCGCGCTGTTGATCCTGCCGGTGCCGCTGGTCCCGCAACTGCACAGCGCGTGGAGCGCGGCCTTGTTGCTCGGGCTCGCGCTGTTCGCGCATCAGGGGTTCTCGACCAACGTGTTCGGGCTGGCGACCGACATCGTGCCCGCCGCGGCGGTGGGGTCGACGATCGGCGTCGCCGCGTTCTGCGGCAATCTGGGCTCGACCGGGATGTTCCAGCTGTCTGCCTGGTCGCTGGGGCATGGGCACGGCTATGCGCCGATGCTGGTGATCTCTGCGGGGAGCTACCTCGTCGCGCTGGCGTGCGTGCAGCTCCTGATTCCGAGGATCGTGCCGGTTGAGACCGGGCAGGCGGAGGTTGTGTGAGGACCTCAGGGCCGACCCTCACCCTTCCGCCGACTGCGTCGGCTCCCTCCCTCTCCCGCAGGCGGGAGAGGGAATGGTGCCATGACCCTTCTCCCGCTCGCGGCAGAGGGAGGGGCCCACCCGCGAAGCGGGTGGGAGGGTGAGGGTCTAGGCCGCTAGAACGCCACCCGCGCGGTCACCCCATAATAGCGGTCCGCGTCGCGCGGGATCTGGTAGCGGTACGACCCCGCCGGGCCGCCATTGGTGATCGCGGCCGCGAAGCTCTGGTTGAGGAGGTTACGCACCTGCCCGGTGATGCGGAGCCGGTCGTCGGGCGTGGCGACGCCCGCCGACAGGTTTACGAGGCCATAGGCGTGGATCGTTCCCAGCGCGCGCTGCACCGGGTCGGGCGCGAACAGCGCGAGTTCGCTGCTCTGGTACGACCCCTGCGCGCCCGCGAACAGGTCTACGGGGCCGCCGGTGCGGTAGCGATAGTTCGCGGACAGATCGCCCTTGAACTTGGGCGCGAAGCCGAGCGGGGTGCCGGGCGGGATCACCGCCGTCGGTGCTGCGCCCGGCGCGACGTTGAACTGGTCGACATGCGCGTCGGTATAGGCCGCGCCGCCGGTGATGTTGAGGTCCGCGACCGGGTTCCAGATCACGTCCGCCTCGCCCCCGCGCGTCGAGACGTTCCCTGCGTTGGTGAAGCGCGTCACCACCACCCCCGCGACAAGGTCGGGGTTGTTGGCCTGGAAATTGTGGTATTTGGCATAAAAGCCGTCGAGGTTGACGACCAGTCTGCCGCCCAGCAGCGTGCTCTTCAGCCCGGCTTCGTAGGAATTGGACGTCTCGGGCGCGATCACGTTGGTGCCGGTCGCGGTCAGGTTGTAGAAGACGTTGAACGCCGGACCCTTGTAGCCGCGCGTGTAGCTGACATAGCCGGTGACGTTGCGCGTCAGGTCTAGCTGCACCGCGCCCTTGCCCGATAGATTCTCGTTGGTCGCCTTGGCGCGGAACACGGTCGCGGGCTGGCCGGTGCCGGTCGGCGTGACGGGGAAGCTCGGGTTGATACCCGGCCCCGCCAGCGTGGTGTTGCGCGAATGGAACACGTCGAGCTGGTCGGCGGTGTAGCGCAAGCCGCCGATCACGCGGAAACGGCTGGTCAGGTTGAGCGTGCCCTGCCCGAACAATGCGAGGTTCTTGAAGGTGGAACCGAAATCGGCGGTGCCGCTCGGCGTCGTCGTCGCCGTGGTCAGCGCGGGCCCGCTGCCGCACGGGATCAGCACCGTCGCCGTCACGCCCGGCGCGAGGCCGCAGGCGACGTCGTTGCGGGTGAACACGCGCTCCGAATAGGCGCGCGAGTAATAGGCCCCGATCACATAGTCGAGGAACTGGTGCCCCGGCGAGGTCAACCGCAGTTCCTGGCTGAACGTATCGCTTTTCTGCGGGCCGAAGTCATGGAGCTGGTTGAAGCCGGCATAGGCCTGCGCGATGAAGTCGCCGTCGCGGATCTCGGTATTGTCGTATTTGCGATAGGCGGTGATCGACGTGACGGTCTGGTTGCCTAGCGTCACGTCCGCCTGCCCCGAGAAGCCATAGCCGGTCTCGATCGTGCTGGTAACGAGGCTCTGGTTGATCTCGCGCGTGCGGTCGCCCTGCGGGGTCGGTAGCACGGTGAAGATCGGGTTGGCGGTGGAGAAGCCGGTGACCACGCCGTTGGCCACGACCGGCGTCCCCGTCCCGATCACCTCCGCGCAGCAATCGTCATTGTTATAGTGATAGTCGGCGATGATCGTCAGCCGGACGTTGCTCGACGGGGTCGCGACCAGCTGCGCCCGCCCGCCATAATGTTCGAAGCCGTTGACGTATCTGCCGCCAAGCGCGTCGTTGCGGATGTTGCCGTCCCACTTTTCGTAGAAGCCAGTGAAGCGGGTGAGGAGATTGTCGCTGAGCGGCAGGTTGAGCACCGCCCGCCCGCGATAATCGTTGCGGGTAAAGAAGCTTCCCTCGACATAGCCACCCAGCTCCTTGGTGGGCTGCTTGCTGACAATGTTGATGACGCCCGCCGAGGCGTTCTTGCCGAACAAGGTGCCCTGCGGCCCGCGCAGCACCTCCAGCCGGTCGATATCGACCAGGTCGCTGAACGCCTCACCCGCGCGGGAGAACACCACGCCGTCGACCACCGTCGAGACCGACGGCTCACCCGCGATCGAAAAGGTGGCGGTGCCGACGCCGCGCAGGAAGATCGACTGGTTGAGCGCGGTGCCCGACTTGAGGAAGTTGAGCGAGGGGACGAGATATTGCGCGCCTTCGATGCTCTGGCGGCCCTGCAGCGCGATCGCGTCGCCGCCGACCACCGACACCGCGATCGGCACTTCCTGAAGCCGCTCCGACCGCTTCTGCGCGGTGACGATGATGTCGCCGGGGGCGGCCGCGTCGGTGTCGGTCGGCTGCGAGGTCTGCGCGTCCGCGCCCGCGTCGACGGAGGGAGCCGAGACGCCGCGCGTGGTGTCCTGCGCCTGCACCGGCGGTGCAGTCTGCGCGCCCGCCTGCGTCGCGATCATCAGCGCCGCCATCGCGACGCCGCCCGCCAACCAGTTCTTCATGCCATCCTCCCCTGTCCCGCTCACCCGGCGGCTATCCTCGTCGTCGCGCCGTGTCGCCCGGCGCGTGGCTTGTTATCGGTAAAGCGCGGCTTTGCTCAAAAGCCAAGCTCCGCCATCTCGACCACCCGGTGCTCGCGCGCGCTGATCTCGGCCGCGGTGCCGATCGCCACCGCCATCAGCCCGTCGCGCGCGGTCACCTCGACCGGCCCTTCCCCGCGCACCGCCGCGATAAACCGCTGATGCTGGAAAAAGGTGGAGCCGTGATGGCTGCCCGCGTTGAGCGCGGCTTCGTCCGTCTCCACCACCCGCCGCTCGACCCGCTTGGGGTTGCGCGGACCGACGCGCGGCGAGAAGACCAGCGCGCCCTCCGGGATCAGCACGTCGAGCCGCGCCGCGTCACCGACGGCGGTGATCTCCTCCTGGTTTGCCGCGCCGTCCGCGAACATGGAGAGGTCGAGCAGCGCGCGGGTGCCGTCGGCGAAGTCGACCGTCGTGAAGCTGTTGTCGATGATGTCAGGCTGCTCGCCCGCATATTCCTCGTCGAGATGGTTCACGTTCATCGCGCCCGAGCAATAAACGCGCACCGCCTCAGACCGGGTGATCAGCCGCATCAGATCGAAGAAATGACAGCATTTCTCCACCATCGTGCCGCCGGTGTTGCGGGCAAAGCGGTTCCAGTCGCCGACCTTGGCGAGGAACGGGAAGCGGTGCTCGCGGATCGACAGCATCCGCAACCGCCCGACGCGGCCGCCATGCACCTCGCGGATGAACTCGGCGGCGGGGGGCATGTAGCGATATTCCATCGCGGTCCAGAACGGGGCGGCGCTCGCCTCCGCCCGCGCGACGATCCAGCGCGCGTCGTCGAGCGTGGTCGCGAGCGGCTTTTCGCAGAGGATCGCGAGGTCGGCGTCGAACAGCGGCTCCAGCACCGCGCGGTGCGTATGGTTGGGGCTGGCGACGATCACCGCGTCGACCAGCCCGCTCGCCGCCAGCGCCGCGCTGTCCGCAAAGGCGACCACGCCGTCGGACCGCGCTTCGCCCAGCGCGGTGCGCGCCCAGGCGAGCGAGCGCTCGACCGGATCGGCGATCGCGGTGACCACCGCGCCGGGGGTGATGGCGAGGTTCTGGAGGTGCTCCACTCCCATCATCCCCGTGCCGACCAGGCCGTAGCGGACTTGCTCTCCCACGCTTTGACTCTCTATGCCCGCCGCCGATGACCGACTTCGCGCTATCGCCCGACCCCCGCCCGCTCGGCAAGAGCGGATTGACCGTCGGCCCGCTCGCCTGGGGCATGTGGCGGTTCGCGGGCAGGAGCGTCGCGGACGCGCGCGCGCTGGTCGAGGCGGCGCTGGCGGCGGGCGTGACGCTGTTCGACACCGCCGACATCTATGGCTTCGACAGGCAGGGCGGGTTCGGCGACGCGGAGGCGCTGCTCGGCCAGGTGTTTGCGGAAACGCCGGGCTTGCGCGAGCGGCTGGTGCTGGCGACCAAGGGCGGGATCACGCCGCCGGTGCCGTACGACTCGAGCGCGGGGTATCTCGCGGCCGCGCTCGACGCGTCGCTGAAGCGGCTGGGGGTGGAGCAGGTCGACCTGTGCCAGATCCACCGGCCCGACATCCTCGCGCACCCGCAAGAGGTCGCGCGCGCGCTGGAGCTGATGGTCAGCTCGGGCAAGGTTCGCGCGGTCGGCGTGTCGAATTACACGGTCGCGCAGACCCGCGCGCTGGCGGCGTTCTTGTCGGTGCCGCTGGCGACGCAGCAGCCGGAGTTCTCCCCGCTCCACCTCGATCCGATGGTCAACGGGCTGTTCGATCAGGCGATGAAGCATGATGTGGCGGTGCTCGCCTGGTCGCCGCTCGGCGGTGGGCGGATCGCCCAGCCTGGGACCGAGCGCGAGCGGGCGGTCGCGGCGGCGCTCGACGCGGTGGCGGGGAAGTTCGGGGTGGCGCGCGCGGCGGCGGCGTATAGCTGGATCGCGGTCCATCCCGCGCGCCCGATCCCGATCGTCGGTACGCAGAACGCGGCGCGGCTGGCCGAGCTGGCGGAGGTGTATCGGGTCCGCTGGACGCGCGCCGACTGGTACGCGGTGCTGACCGCCGCGCGGGGCGAGAAGCTGCCGTGACGCTGCCCCCATGCGAGATCAGCTGGTTCTCCGCGCTGTGCGACGATGATTACGAGTTCCTCGGTGTTCCCGACCCCAGGCTGGCGTCGAGCTGGGAGCATTGCCGTGACATCGTGCTCCAGGCGGAGACGGGCGGGTTCGACAACGTCCTGCTGCCCTCGGGCTATGCGCTCGGCATCGACACCACCGCCTTTGCCGCCGCGATCGCGCCGATGCTGCGGCGGATGGCGCTGCTGATGGCGGTGCGCGTCGGCGAGGCGTGGCCGCCGCAGCTCGCGCGCCAGATCGCGACGATCGACCGGCTGCTCGGCGGGCGGTTGACCGTGAACATCATCTCCTCCGACCTGCCGGGCGAGACGCTGGCGAGCGGGCCGCGTTACCGCCGCACGGTCGAGGCGATGACGATCCTCAGGACGCTGCTCAATGGCGAGCATCTGTCGCACGATGGCGAGTTCTGGAAGCTGGAGGTCGACCCGCCGCGCGTCGGCACTTTGTCGGGCCGCGCGCCGCTCCTGTATTTCGGCGGGCTCTCTCCCGACGCGCGCGAGGCGGCGGCAAAGGGGTGCGACGTTTATCTGATGTGGCCCGATCGGCGAGAAGCGGTCGCCGCGACCATCGCCGACATGAGGGAGCGCGCCGCACGGCACGGGCGCACGCTGCGCTTCGGCTATCGCGCGCATGTGATCGTGCGCGAAACCGAGGCCGAAGCCCGCGCCGCCGCCGGCCGGCTGTTGTCGAAGCTCGACGCGGCGCAAGGCGCGGCGATCCGCGCGAAGTCGCTCGACTCCGCGTCGGCGGGGGTGGCGGCGCAGGCGGCGCTGCGCGAGACGGCGGCAGACGACGGCTATGCGGAGGCGAACCTGTGGACCGGCATCGGCCGCGCGCGCTCCGGGGCAGGGGCGGCGATCGTCGGCGACCCGGATCAGGTGCTCGCCAAGCTGGAGACGTACCGCGCGATGGGTGTCGAGGCGTTCATCCTCTCCGGCTACCCGCACGCGGCGGAGGCGGACCGGTTCGCGCGGCACGTGCTGCCGAGGCTGGAGCATGGGCCGTTGGGGCGATGAGGGGGGCGGTAGCCTGTTCCGCTGGGGAGTGGGATGGTGCACAAGTGCTTTGCTCGCCGTAGCTTAGCAGTTCCCCGGCGAAGGCCGGGGCCCAGTCTGGATGGCCGATGTGAGCGTGGGATGCGCTGACCACGACCGGAGTGACTGGGCCCCGGCCTTCGCCGGGGAACAGGCTACCGGATCATGCTGCGTCGGCTTCAGTTCATTAGCTCGCCCAGCCCCAGCTCGCCTAACAACGCCCGCCGCGCCCACTCCGCCGCGGGCCAATCACCCAGCATCGCGTGCTCCTCCGCGCCGACCCGCTCGGGCCAATGCGCCTCGATCACCCCGGCGATGCGGTCAATCTTCGCCTCGTCGACCAGAAAGCGCGCGTCCACCGTCGCGGGGTCGCACACCACCCGCAGCCGCAGGCACGCGGGGCCGCCGCCGTTCGCCATCGAGCCGCGCACGTCGACGGGGACCAGCCGCCGGATCGGCCCATTGCCCGCCAGCTGCCGCTCCGCCCACGCGCGGACGCTCGGCGTCGCCATCGCCTCGAGCGGCAGGATCAGCGCCATTCCTTCGGTCGGCAACGTGACGAGCTGCGCGTTGAACAGATAGCTCGCGACCGCATCGGCAAGGCTGATCTCGGCGGCAGGCACCTCGATGATCTGCACCTCGGGCATTCGCGCGCGAAGCTGGTCATAGAACCGCTCCTCGTTCGCGAACGCCTGTTCGTGGGCGAGCAGCACCGTCTCGTTAGCGACCGCGACCACGTCGTTGTGGAACGCGCCCGCCGCGATCGCCTCCGGGGATTGCTGCACGAACAGCGCCTCGACCCCGTGGCGGCGCGCGACCGCGGCAGATGCCTCGCGATGCTGGCGCGCGGGGTATAGCGCGTTCGGCTCGCCGTACACGAATACCTCGATGCCGCGCGCGTCGTGACGCGCGCAGAGCCGCAGATGGTTCGCCGCCCCCTCATCGCCGAACGGCGGCGGGACTGGGCCGTAGACCGCGAAGTGCCGTTCGTCCGCGAACGCGAGCCTGAGCTGGCGCAGCGTCTCGGGCCATTCGTGGCTGCGGTGCGGCATGGTGACGAGGTTGGCGACCGACAGGTGACAGCGCCCGTCCGCCGTGTCGGGCGCGGGCGAGACGGTGGCGGCGTTGGCGGCCCACATCGCCGACGCGGATGACGACGACGCCCACAGCCGCCCGGCGCGCGCGGGGTCGGTGCCGAGCTCCGCCAGCCAGCGCCGGTTCGGGCGCGGGTGGGGAAGGAGGATACCCTGTACCAGCCCGAACCGGACGCAGGCGCGCATCTTGGCGACCCCCTCCAGCGCCGCCGCGCGAGGGAACGAGGCGGTCCCCGCGTTCTTCGTCGCGGCGAGGTTGCCGAGACTCAACCCGGCATAATTGTGCGTCGGCCCGACGATGCCGTCGAAGTTCACCTCGACCAGCGTCACAGCCGCGGCACGCTCCACACCCGGTCACCCGGCGCGACGCGCAGCATCGCCGCGCCAGTCCCGTCGATCGCCACGCCGCCCGTGTCCTCCTCGACACAGGCCAGCGTCGCGCGGAACTGGGCCAGCTGCCCGGTCGCCACCAGCGCCTGCCGCGCACCGCCCTCGCGCACCGCCGTGACCTCGCCTTCGCGCGCGTCGCGGATCGAGCGCACCGCGTCGGTCCGCGCGGTCATCGTCGGGCCGCCGTCGAAGATGTCGAGGTAACGCTCGAACGCGAACCCCTCATGTTCCAGCATCCGCATCGCCGCGCGCCCCGACGGGTGCGGCAAGCCGATCGCGTGGCGCGCCGCCTCGGTCAGCATCGCGAGATAGATCGGGTGTTTGGGCATCAGGTCGGCGATGAACTGGTGGCCGTTGACCGCGTTGAACCGGTCCGCTTCCTGGAAGCTGAGGCCAAAGAACCGCCCCGCCAGCCCGTCCCAGAACGGCGACTCGCCCGCTTCGTCGATCACGCCGCGCAGCTCGGCCAGGATACGATCGGCGAAGCGCGCGCGGTGGGCGCGGATGAACAGATAGCGCGCGCGGGCGAGCAGCAGCCCGAGACCGCCTGCGCGCTCGGCCGGGTGGAGGAATAGCCCGCCGACCTCCGCCGAACCCTCCAGATCGGTCGTGAGCGACAGCATCTCGGCGCTGAACGTCCGCCCCAGCAGCCGGCTATGCTGGGTCAGCGTGCCGAGCCGGTAGGAATAGAAGGGCGCGGCCAGCCCCACCGCCGAGAAGATCTGGCAGGTGCCGCGCACCTCGCCCGCCGCGCTTTCGAGCACCAGCACGAACAGGTCGTCGGCGAGATTGTCCTCGGCCCGCGCGAACGCCGCCTCGCTGCGGTCGAGCTTCGCACGCAGGGAGTCGCGGTCGGCGGGCAGGTTGGTGAAGCCGCTCCCCGCAAGCTTGGCCATCTCGTACAGCGCGGCGAGATCGGACGCGCGGGCGGCGCGGACACGGTGCGCGGTCGCGGACATGGACGCGAGCGTACCGGCACGGGCGAGTGGCGGCAAGCGCGGGGCCTTGCCGTGTCGGTATGACAACCAAGTTCCTCCCCCGCCAGGGGGAGGGGGACCGCCGATCGCAGATCGGTGGTGGAGGGGGAGGACTCCCGCACGGTTGAGGATTAGGCGGTCCTCCCCCTCCGTCAGGCCTGCCACCTCCCCCCGGCGGGGGAGGAGCTTGGTAAGACGCTGGCAAGCTCGTTATGGAGAGGAAATGAACGGACAGCGTTTGATCGGCGGCGCGTGGCGCGCGGGGGCGGGCGAGAGGTTCGCGTCGGTCGACCCGGCCTATGGACGCGAGGTCTGGGCGGGCACGGCGGCGGACGCGGGCGATGTCGCGGATGCGGTCGCGGCGGCGCGGGCGGGGG
>CAXSEO010000013.1:0-13813 GCA_964235525.1 uncultured Sphingomonas sp.
GTCGTCGTCCATGTCGCTCATGCCGCGCCCGACATAGGAGCGGCTGCGGCTGTACGCGAAATAGACCAGTAACCCGATCGCACCCCAGCCCGGTAGCACCAGCTTGGCGACCAGTCCGAGATACCAGTAGAGCGCGACGCAGCCGACGATCGCGAGCGGCGCCACCAGCCAAACGACGGGCGTACGGAACGGACGGCGGCGGCCGGGGTCGGTCCGGCGCAGCACCATGACCGATGCCGCCACCATCGCGAACGCGAACAAGGTTCCCGCATTGGAGTAATCGGCGAGCTTGCCGACCGGCAGGAACGCGGCGGCGAGCGTCACGACGACGCCGGTAAAGGCAGTGACGACGTACGGCGTCTTGAACTTCGGATGCACGCTGGCGAGCACCGGCGGGAGCAGCCCGTCGCGCGCCATCACGAAGAACACCCGGGTCTGGCCGAACATCATCATCAGCACCACCGACGGCAGCGCGATAAACGCGGCGAGCCCCATCAGATTGCCGATCTTGGCCCAGCCGATGCTCCGCAGCACATAGGCCAGCGCCTCGTGGCTGCAGGTCAGCGGCTCGCGCGCGCCGCTCGCAACGATCGCGGCGCACCGCGCGGCGAGCGCGGGCGAGCCGGGCTCGAGGATCTCCCCGGCCGCGCCCGTCACCGGTTGCGCGCCGATCGCGCCAATCGCGCCCGCCGACACGACGAGGTAGAACACGGTGCAGATCGCCAGGCTGCCGATCAGCCCGATCGGCACGTTGCGTTGCGGGTTCTTGGTCTCCTCCGCCGCGGTCGAGACCGCGTCGAAGCCGACATAGGCGAAGAAGATCGACGACGCCGCGCCGACCACGCCGATCGTGCCCCAGCCATTGGGGATGAACGGGTGGAACTCGGTCATCTTCATCACCGGCAGGGTGAGGACCACGAACAGCGTCAGCGCCGCCACCTTGACCGAGACCAGCACCGCGTTGACGCGCGCGCTCTCGGTCGTGCCGATGATGAGCAGCCAGGTGACCAGCGCCGAGATCACGATTGCGGGCACGTTGATGATGCCGCCCTCCAGCGGCCCGACGACGAACGCGTGGGGGATGTTGATGCCCAGCCCGCTCTTCATCAATCCGACGAAATAGCCCGACCAGCCGACCGCCACCGCGCTCGCGCCGACCGCATATTCGAGGATCAGCGCCCAGCCGACCATCCAGGCGAGCAGCTCGCCCATCACCGCATAAGTATACGTATAGGCCGACCCCGCGACCGGGACCATCGAGGCGAGCTCGGAATAACACAGCGCCGCCACCGCGCAGACGAAGCCCGCGATTACGAAGCTGATCATCATGCCCGGCCCCGCTTTCTGCGCGGCCTCCGAGGTGAGCACGAAGATGCCGGTGCCGATCACCGCGCCGACGCCCAGCATGGTAAGCTGAAACGCGCCGAGCGAGCGTTGCAGGCCCTTTTTCTCGGCGGTGGCGAGGATCGCGTCGAGGGACTTTATGCGCTCGAAAAGGATCAAGATGACGCTCCCGGGCGGCCGTCGCGCCGCATCGCGTCAAAGCCTAGCCGCTAATCGATTGCTTGCAACAGCTTTGTCATGGGCGCGCGAGCATCGGCCCGAGCGGGCGACCGGCGAGGATATGGACGTGGAGGTGCGGCACCTCCTGCCCGCCATGCGCGCCGGTGTTGGCGAGCAGGCGATAGCCCGTCTCCACCAGCCCCGCCGCCCGCGCGACCTGCCCGATCGCGTGGACATAGTCGGCGATCTCCGCGTCGGACGCGCGCGCGCTGAAATCGTCCCACGAGACATACGCGCCCTTGGGGATGACGAGCACATGGTGCGGTGCCCAGGGCGCGATGTCGTCGAACGCGAGGCTGTGCTCGGTTTCGT
Organism: uncultured Sphingomonas sp.; assembly: GCA_964235525.1. GTDB lineage: Bacteria > Pseudomonadota > Alphaproteobacteria > Sphingomonadales > Sphingomonadaceae > Sphingomonas. The sequence goes on from CAXSEO010000013.1 coordinate 1,876, forward strand.
AAACGGGCTCGGAGGGGACTTCGCCGCGCAAGATTCGGGCGAAGATGTTGCCGGGGTCGTAGGGGAGGGTGGCGTCAATGGGCATGGGCGGGTTCGGAGCCTCAAAGGTAACGAAAGGTAACGCCAATGCGCGGTTCTCGACAGTCCGAGGGCGCGGAGAATCCGCCAGTCGGGGTTACGTCATACGCGGAAGCGACTCCGCAGCGGGTTATTGGGAGGGCGATACGGGGCAGCATGGACGGCCTCACGCCACGCCTATACCGTTTGCGTTCGGAGTAGGAAAACCAATACGGTAACTCGTGTTGGGGCGGACGCGGGGCGGTCATGGCGGACAGGCGGTTCGATCTGGTGATCCACGGCGCGAGCGGATTTACCGGGCAACAGGCGGCGGCCTACCTCGCCCGGCACGCCCCCACGAACCTCCGGTGGGCAATCGCGGGTCGAAGCCGCGACAAGCTGGCGGCGCTAGGTCTTGGCGTCCCCGTCCTTGTCGCCGACTCCGCCCGGGCGGATCAGCTCGATGCGCTCGCGCTCTCGACGCGAGTGGTGCTCAACATGGCCGGGCCGTTCAAGCATCACGGGGACGCGCTGGTCGCCGCCTGCGTGCGACACCGCACGGACTATGCGGACATCAGCGGCGAAACTGCGCGCATCCGCGCGCTGATCGACCGCCACCACGCCGAGGCAACCGCGAAGCGGGTGCGGGTTGTCAACTTCTGCGGCGTCAGCTCGCTGCCCGCCGACCTGGCGGTGTACCTGCTGGACGAGGCGCTGGAAGGAAAGCTCGTCAGGGCCAAGGCGGCGGTCAGGATCACGGGCGGTTCGTTCACTGGCGGCACCGTGGCCAGCATTATCGACGCGATCGAGTCCGGCGACGCCGCGATCGAGCGCGACCCCTTCCTGCTCGGTCCCGTCGATGGGAGCGTTCCGACCGCTGTTGAGCGCGACCCGTCCGGGTTGCGGCGCGACCGCGATTTCGGCGCTTGGGTGGTTTCTTCCCCGATGGGCTTGTCGGACACACGCGCGGTGCGGCGTTCGGCGGCGCTCCGGGGCAGGTACGTCGCCTTCCAGGAGTATCTGGCGTTCGACGGCGCGGCCGCTCCGCTAAGGGCGATGGCGATGCTGGGGGTGCTCAGTGCGCTGAACGCCGGGTTTCGCTGGCGGCTGACCCGGCGGCTCCTCGCCGCGCGGATCAAGCCGGGGCAGGGTCCGTCGGAGGCGCGGATGGATGCCGGGTCGTTCGCGCTCGACCTGTGGGGGCGCGACAGCGACGGGCGTACGGGGGGGGTCCGCATCAAGGGGCAGGGTGATCCGGGCAACCGCGTCACCGTGCTGTGCGCTTGCGAGAGCGCGCTGGCGCTGGCGAACTCGCCGGGGCTGCCCGAGCGCTTCGGCGTGCTGACCCCGAGCGTCGCCATCGGAACCGTCCTCGTTGACCGGCTGCGGGCGACTGGGCTTGAGATCAAAGTCGAGGTTTGATGTTCGACCCGCGCTCCGCTTTCTCCGCCACCCCGCTCACCCCCTCGCGGCGGGCCAGCTCCGCGCGGACGTCGTCGAGGGTGAGGCCCGCGTCGGCGAGGAGGACGAGGAGGTGGAACAGGAGGTCGGCGGCTTCCGAGACGATCTTGGCCGGATCGGGGCCGCAGGCGGCGATGACGGTCTCTACCGCTTCCTCGCCCAGCTTCTGCGCGATGCGGGCGCGGCCGCGCGCGAACAGGCCCGCGACATAGGAGGTCGCCGGGTCGGCATCGCGGCGCGCGACGATGGTGGCTTGCAGGCGGTCGAGCGGGTCCATGGGCGCCCGCTGCCTTCGCGCGCGCGCGCGGTCAATCCCGGCGCGCGCGGCGGCGGAGTGCGCGGCGTACGAACCACAGCGCGAGCGCGGCGAGGACGAACAGCGCCACGTCCGACGGCTCCGGCCCGGTGCGCGGGACGGGGACGCCGGTATGGCCGGAGGGGACGACGGCGGTGGAAGTGAGCAAGCGATCACCGTTCGGGCTGAGCCTGTCGAAGCCTGCCTTCCTCTCAGCCCGCAGAAGAAGGACAGCCCTTCGACAAGCTCAGGGCGAGCGGTTCTATGCGACCGAGTCGTGAAACTCTGGTTAGTGGCGCCGCACCGGCACCCCCGCCGCCGCCAGCGCGCGGTGCGCGTCGGCCACGCTCGCCTTGCCAAAGTGGAAGATCGAGGCGGCGAGGACCGCGCTGGCATGACCGTCGCGGATGCCCGCGACGAGGTCGCTCAGCCCGCCGACACCGCCGCTCGCCACCACGGGGACGCTGACCCGGTCGGCGATCGCGCGCGTCAGCTCGAGGTCGTACCCGTCACGCGTCCCGTCGCGGTCCATCGAGGTGACGAGCAGCTCGCCCGCGCCGAGCGCCGCCAGCCGCAGCGCGTGCGCGATCGCGTCAATGCCGGTCGCGCGGCGGCCGCCATGGGTGAACACCTCCCAGCCCTCGCCTGAACGCCGCGCGTCCACGGAGGCGACAACGCACTGGCTGCCGAACCGCTCGGCCATCTCCGCCACCAGCTCGGGGTGGGTGACGGCGGCGGAGTTGACCGCCACCTTGTCCGCGCCCACCAGCAGCAGCGCGCGCGCGTCCTCCGCCGACCGCACTCCGCCGCCGACCGTCAGCGGCATGAAGCACACCGCCGCTGTCCGCCGCACCACGTCGAGCAGCGTGCCACGCGCCTCATGGCTGGCGGTGATGTCGAGGAAGCACAGCTCGTCCGCCCCCGCCGCGTCATACGCGCGCGCCTGCTCGACCGGATCGCCCGCGTCACGCAACGCGACGAAGTTGACGCCTTTGACGACGCGCCCGTCCGCCACGTCAAGGCAGGGGATGACGCGCGCGCGGACGGTCACGCGCCCGCCGCCACGCTCAGTGCCGTCGCGAGGTCGAGTCGGCCATCGTACAACGCCCGCCCGGTGATCACCCCCTCCACGCCGTCGCGGGCGTGGAGGGCGAGGAGGTGGATGTCGCCGACGCCGCGTACCCCGCCGCTGGCGATCACGGGGATGCGGACCGCGCGCGCGAGGTCAACCGTCGCCTCGACATTGCAGCCCTTCAGCATCCCGTCGCGGCCGACATCGGTGAACAGCAACGACGCAACCCCTGCGTCCTCGAACCGGCGGGCGAGGTCGACCACGGGTACGTCGGACTGGGCCGCCCAACCGCGCGTCGCCACCATGCCCCCGCGCGCGTCGACAGCGACGACGATGCCGCCCGGGAAGTCGCGCGCCGCCGCGCGGACGAAGTCGGGCTGCTCCAGCGCGGCGGTGCCGATCACGCAGCGCGAGACGCCGAGCGCGAACCACGCCTCTACCGCTGCTCGCGTGCGGATGCCGCCGCCGAGCTGGACATGGCCGGGAAAGGCGTGGACGATCGCGCGCACCGCCTCGCCGTTGACGCTTTCGCCCGCGAACGCGCCGTCGAGATCGACGACGTGCAGGTGCGTCGCGCCCGCGTCGGCGAACGCGCGCGCCTGTGCGGCCGGGTCCTCGCCATAGACCGTGGCGCGGGCCATATCGCCCTCGGCGAGGCGGACGACCTGGCCCGCCTTGAGGTCGATCGCGGGGAAGACGATCAGGGTCATGCTCCCTCGATCCTCCCCGCTCCGGGGGAAGGGGGACCGTCGCGAAGCGATGGTGGAGGGGGGGTGGACGGGGTTGCCGCGTCCTCGAAACGCCCCCTCCACCATCCGGCTGCGCCGGACGGGGCCCCTGCCCGTAAACGGGGAGGAGCTAGGGCCGCCACGACAGGAACCGCTCGAGCAGCGCCAGCCCGTAGCGCTGGCTCTTCTCCGGGTGGAACTGGACACCGAGCAGGTTGTCGCGCCCGATCGCGGCGGTGACGAGGCCGGCATGGTCGGTGGTGGCGATCACATCGCCGCCGCTGAACGCGAAGCTGTGCAGGAAATACGCCTCGCCCGGCTCGATGAGTGGATGAGGGCGGGTGGGCACCACGTCGTTCCAGCCCATGTGCGGCACTTTGGCAGTCGGGTCGGCGGGCTCCAGCCGACGCACGCGGCCCGCGATCCAGCCGAGCCCCGCATGGGTTCCCATCTCCTCGCCTGCGTCCGCCATCAGCTGCATGCCGACGCAGATGCCTAGGAACGGCGCGGCCTCGTCGCGCACACGGCGCTCCATCACCTCGACCATGCCGGGCACCGCGCGCAGCGCTGCCGCGCACGCTCCGAACGCGCCGACGCCGGGGAGCACGACGCGGTCCGCGCGCGCGACCACCTCCGGGTCGGCGGTGACCGCGAGGTCCGCGCAGCCCGCCGCCCGGAGGGCATTCTCGACGGAGTGCAGATTGCCCGCGCCATAATCGATCAGCGCGAGCGTCAGAGAACCCCCTTCGTGCTCGGCACTGCGTCGCCCTTGCGCGGGTCGATCTCCACCGCCTGCCGCAACGCGCGGGCGAGGCCTTTGAACGCGCTCTCGACGATGTGGTGGTTGTTGCGCCCGTACAGCGTCTCGACGTGGAGCGTCACGCCCGCGGCCTGCGCGAACGAGTGGAACCAGTGTTCGATCAGCTCGGTGTCGAGTTCGCCGAGGCGGTCGAGCGTGAACGCGGTCCGCCACACCAGCCACGGCCGGCCCGAGATGTCGAGCGCGACGCGCGTCAGCACCTCGTCCATCGGGCTGAGCGCGTCGCCATAGCGGCGGATACCGCGCTTGTCGCCCAGCGCCTGCGCCACCGCCGCGCCGATCGCGAGCGCCGAGTCCTCGGCGGTGTGGTGCCCGTCGATGTGGAGGTCGCCCTCGACCGAAACGTCGAGGTCGATCAGCGAATGGCGCGACAGCTGCTCGATCATGTGGTCGAGAAAGCCGATCCCGGTCGCCACCCGATACGCGCCGGTGCCGTCGAGGTTGACCGTCACATCGATCCGCGTCTCGTTGGTGTGGCGGCGGAGGGTGGTGGTACGCATCGCCGCCTCCAATAGCGCACGAGCGGTCCCATGCAATCTTGACCGGGCGGCGGGGCGCGCTACCCAAGGGAGCATGAACGATGGCCTGCCCGACAGCCTGATCCCCTATGACGAGATCGTGCAGGAAGCGCTGCGCGCGGTGGTCGGCCGGGTGCTGAACCAAGTGGTGGAGCGCGGCGGGACGCTGCCGGGCGAGCATCACTTCTACATCACCTTCCGCACCCGCCACCCGGGCGTCGACGTGCCGCAGCGATTGCTCGAACGCTTCCCCGAAGAGATGACGATCGTGATCCAGAACCGGTTCTGGGACCTGACGGTCGATACGGAACGGTTCTCGGTGGGGCTGAGCTTCAACCAGGTACCGTCCAAGCTGGTGATTCCGTTCGCGGCGATCACGGGGTTTCACGACCCCGCGGTTAATTTCGAGCTGCGGTTCCAGGCACAGGAAGGGCCGGGCGACGGCCCCGGCGGCCACGACGCGGCGGAGAATGACGGCCCGCCGCTGGCGACGCCGGTCGAGGACGGGTCGAACGTGGTCTCGGTCGATTTTAAGCGCAAAAAGTGAACCCCTCTCCCGCTTGCGGGAGAGGGAAAGCGCGCGTCAGCGCGCAGGGTGAGGGCCCGGCCGGCACCTCGACCATAGGCCCTCACCCTCCCACTCGCTTCGCGAGCGGGTCCCTCCCTCTCCCGCAGGCGGGAGGGGGCTGAAGAGCAGCGGAGAAACACATGACCGACACACGCACCGAAACCGACTCGATCGGCGCGATCGAGGTGCCCACCGACGCCTATTGGGGCGCGCAGACGCAGCGGTCGATCGAGAACTTCCCGTTCGGCCCGCGCGAGCAGATGCCGCTCGGCATCGTCCACGCGCTCGCGATCGTGAAGCAGGCGGCGGCGCGGGTGAACCGCCAACATGGCCTCGACGCGCACAAGGCGGACGCGATCGAGGCGGCGGCGCGCGAGGTTGCAGGCGGTAAGCTCGACGCGCAGTTCCCGCTGGTGATCTGGCAGACCGGCTCGGGCACGCAGTCGAACATGAACGCCAATGAGGTGATCGCGGGCCGCGCCAACGAGGAGCTGGCGGGCGCGCGCGGCGGGAAGTCGCCCGTTCACCCCAATGACGACGTCAACCGCTCCCAATCCTCCAACGACAGCTTCCCCACCGCACTCCATGTCGCGGCCGCGCTGGCGGTACACGGGCAACTGCTCCCCGCGCTCGACAAGCTCCACGCCGCGCTCGATGCGAAAGCAAAGGCGTGGGACGATATTGTCAAGATCGGCCGCACGCATCTCCAGGACGCGACCCCGCTGACGCTGGGGCAGGAGTTCTCCGGCTACGCACAGCAATTGAAGAACGCGCGCGAGCGGATCGAGAACACCACCCGCACCAACATCATGCCGCTCGCGCAGGGCGGCACCGCGGTCGGCACCGGGCTCAACGCGCCCGAGGGCTTTGCGGAGGACATCGCGCGCGAGATCGCGGCCATCACCGGACTGCCGTTCGTCACCGCGCCCAACAAGTTCGAGGCGCTGGCGTCGAACGACGGCTTGGTCGACCTGCACGGGACGCTGAACGTGCTCGCGGTCGCGCTGACCAAGATCGCGAACGACATCCGCCTGCTCGGCTCAGGCCCGCGCTCCGGCCTTGGCGAGCTCGAGCTGCCCGCCAACGAGCCGGGCAGCTCGATCATGCCGGGCAAGGTCAACCCGACCCAGTGCGAGATGCTGACCATGGTCGCCGCGCAGGTGATGGGCAACAACGTCGCGGTCACCGTTGGCGGCCTACAGGGGCATATGGAGCTCAACGTGTTCAAGCCGCTGATCGGCGCCAACGTGCTGCGTTCGATCGACCTGCTGTCGACCGGCATGGCGAGCTTCGCCGAGCGGACGGTCGAGGGGATGACCGCGCGGCGCGACAATATCAAGACACTGCTCGACCGCTCGCTGATGCTGGTGACCGCACTTGCGCCCGAGATCGGCTATGACAACGCCGCCAAGATCGCCAAGAACGCGCACGAGAAGGGGCTGACGCTCAAGCAGTCGGGACTGGCGCTCGGCCTGGTCGACGAGGCGACGTTCGACCGGGTGGTCCGCGCAGAGGATATGGTCGGGCGCTGATCTACCGTCAGGGTTGACGCGCTCCGCCGCGCCACGCCAAGGGCGCGCATGGACGTGAGCCCTGACCCTGACCCGCATGGCTTTCGACGGCGGGGCGTGCTGTTCGTGCTGTCGTCGCCGTCGGGGGCGGGCAAGTCGACGATCGCGCGTAAGCTGCTCGGCGACGAGCCGGACCTGGAGATGTCCGTCTCCGCCACCACGCGACGGATGCGGTCCGGCGAGGTGGACGGACGCGACTATCATTTCGTCACGCTCGACCGGTTCCGCGACATGGTCGCCGCGGGTGAGTTCCTCGAATGGGCGCATGTGTTCGGCCACCGCTACGGCACCCCGCGCGAGCCGGTCGAGCGGATGCTTGCCTCGGGCCGCGACGTGCTGTTCGACATCGACTGGCAGGGCGCGCAGCAGCTCTATCAGCTGGCGGGCGGCGATGTGGTGCGGGTGTTCGTGCTGCCCCCCTCGATGGAGGAGCTGCGCGCGCGGCTCGAACGCCGCGCCACCGACACCGCCGAGGTGATCGACGCGCGCATGGACCGCGCGACCAACGAGGTCAGCCATTGGGACGGCTATGACTATGTGCTGGTCAACGACGACGTCGAGCGCTGCTTCGCGGGCGTGAAGACGATCCTTGCGGCGGAGCGGCTCAAGCGGTCAAGGCAGACGGGGCTGATCGGGGTGATCCGGAGACTGACGCGGTAGGGTCAGGGGCCAGCCTTCGCTTGTTCCCCGGCGAAGGCCGGGGCCCAGTTACGATGGCCTGCGCCGGGTGACTCACCGCCGAGAGCACCGTAGCTGGACCCCGGCCTCCGCCGGGGAACGGCGACTTCGGAGAGCCGGCTGATCCTAACCAGCAGGTCAGGGCAGCAGCCTCAGAAACCCCACCGCCGCCGCATAGTCCCGCCGCCGCGCCGCGCGTGCCTGGGCGGCGAGCGCGTCTTCGCCCCATTGCTCCGCCTGCCAGTCCTCGTCGCACTCGGCCGCGCGCCAAGCCTCCTCGGCGGTCATCGCGCCCGCCAACGCAAGCGCCAGCACGAGCGAACCGGTGATCGTCACGATCGGCGACAGCGGCGCGAGCTCCCACGCCGAGCGCGCCGCGATCGCCTCGCCCAGCCGCGCGAGCGTGGCGGCGGGCTGCGGGCGGTGCATCACGCCGGAGACGACCTCGAACCGTACGTCATAGCGCGCGCGCGCCCAGCCGAGCGGCGGGTCCCACAGCGCTGCCTGCCGCTCGACCAGCGGCTCCGGGCCGTCCGCGCGGTAGCAGAGCAGGTCGCTTTCCGCATAGCGCGCCAGCCCGGCGGCAAAGGCGCGCGGGTCAGGCGCGACCCGGTCGATCGCGGCGTTGGCGAGCCCGGTCAGCGGCATCGCGCGCGGGTCCACGCTGTCCCCGACCGCGCGCCACTCATCCGCGACCGCCTCGGCCAGCACCGGGGAGGGGAGCGCGAGCGGCACCCGCCCCGGCGTGCGGACCGGCCGCTCGTCCAGCCGGATCACGCCCTCTGCATCGACGCGGACCTCGCGCCAGAAGCGTTTCACGGCTGGCGGCTCCGCCATCGGTGCGCGAGCGCGGCGGGCACCGTCGCCGCGAAGTACATCGCCGACAGCACGATCGCGACGCCAAGCACCTTGGGCCCGGTCGAGTGCGCCTTGGCCAGCAGCACCACGCCGAGCACCGCGCCGAACGACCCGAGCAGGCGGATGCCGACGATGGCGAAGTAGCGGGCGCGGGGGTCGGGCGGAGCAGCGGACATGGCGCGAAGATAGGAAGCCGCGCCGCCAGTCCTAGCGGAGGCGCGGGGCGACGGCTCGGCCGCAACCCCGTCGGCTCAGCCGAGCACCACCGGCTTCAGCTCCTGCTCCGCCCATTGGCGGAAGCTGGTCGCGCCGATGGTCCCGGACGAGCGCGGCGCCGCATTGTCCATGCCCTCGTTCTTGGCGCGCATCATGTCGACATAGCCTTGCGCGAACCCCTCGCTCATGCCGAAGCCGAGCAACTGCGCTTTCGACGCCTCGAACGGCACCTGCTGATAGCGTACCTCGCGGCCGAGCACGTCGGCGGTGATCGCGGCAAGCTCGGCGTAGGACAACTCCTCCGGCCCCAGCACCGCCACGTCCTCCTGCCCGGTCCAGGTCCGGTCCCGCAACAACGCCGCCGCCGCCGCGCCCGAGTCGCGTGTGGCGGTGTGCGGCAGCTTCCTGTCGGGGTCGACCGGACCGAACATCTTGCCCGCCCTGATCGCGTCCACCTGCTGCAGCGCGTTGTCCATGAACGCAGGCAAGGCGAGACCGCGCACCGCCGCGCCGCTCTCGTTCAACAGGTCGACCATGCGGATCGCGCCGGTGACGAGACCCGCCCGGTCCTGCCACCGCGTACCGCGCCCGAGCGTGGAGACCGCGACGACGCGCGGGATGTGGAAGCGACGGATCGCCTCGGCCGCCGGGCGGGCAAAATCGACATAGGATTGCTCGACCAGGGTCGTTGGATCGGGCGCGACGAGCCAGAACACCGCCTCCGCATCCTCGAACGCGCGGTCGACCACTGCGGCGTCGGCGTGGGAGCCCTCCACCACCTCGGCCCGGTCGCGGACCGACGGAGGCAGCTTGCCCGGGTCGCGCGCGATGACCCGCACCTGCTCACCCGCGTCGAGGAGGTGCTGGACGACGTGGCGGCCGATCTTGCCGGTGGGGGTGGTGACGACGATCATGAGGCTTCTCCGTAGTGGCGGGACCTACCGACGATGGGAGATAGTGAGTTCGAGGTTTGGTGGGCAGAGGGCATAGGATCACGGTCGACACTGTCTGCGGGACGCTTCTATGCTGCTATTGGTTATGGGCCGCTGAAGGGAACACCTGTCGTGATGCTGAAGCTACCATCTCCTGCGCTTTGCCTCTTCGCGGGTCTTTCGATCGGCCTGTCCGCCTGCGATCGGCGTGACGCTTCGGCCGGGTCCGCGAACCAAGTGACCACCGTTCCGGGAGAAAGCCAGACTGCGGCTCCGGGCGTGGTTCAGGCCAAGGTTGCGGCTCCGACGCTGGCCGAAGGCCCGGACGTATGCTTCCGCGCCGTGGCCAGGCAACTGGGCGCGAACACGAAAGTGTCGGAGATCGATTCGTTCTTCAGCGTCGGCAAGGAGATCGACAGCTCCGCGACAGCACCACAGGGCGAAATGACCATCTGCTCGGTGAAATACCAGAACCCGTCCGACCCTCGGAAGCTGTTGAGCACCTCGCTGGACATCGCCAGTGGCAAGTTCGAGCCGCCCAGCCCGGTCGAGATCACCGTCATGGGTGGCGACGAGTCCAAGTTCCGGCTCGAGAACTATGTCATCCCGTTGTCGCAGGTGAACGCCGCCGGCCTGACGTCGATCATGGACGCGCAAAAGCCCAAGCTGAGCAGTGTCTACAGCCGCTATGCCTGGTCGGGCGTCCGGTTGTCCGCTCCCGACGCGTTCAGCAGCGCGCACACGCTGCGCCTCGATGTTACTGGTCGCCTGAAAACCAATGATATCAAGAGCGACGGATACGCCTCCGTCACGACCGATGCCAAGACGATCAAGACCAATTTCCTGACCTCATAGCCGATACTTCGCCTCACCCACCCCGCGCGCGTCGTTCGCCCTTGCGCGCGCGGCGGACCGATTTGGCGTGCGCCTTGGCGCGCTGCTTGAGCACCGCCTTGCCGGGCGGGGGCTTGTCGTCGTCGAGCGGGAGCGCGTCGGCGGCGGCTTGCTCGAAGCCAAGCGACTGGAGGCTCTCGGCGAAGTGCCCCGGCAGTTCCGCCGTCACGTCGATACGGCCGTCGTCGGGGTGGTCGACCCGGATTCGCCGCGCGTGGAGGTGCATCTTGCGGCTGATCCCGCCGGTCAGGAATGCGGCCTGCCCGCCATACTTGCCGTCGCCCACAATGGGGTGGCCGATCGCGTTCATGTGGACGCGCAACTGGTGGGTGCGGCCGGTAAAGGGCTGGAGCTCGACCCAGGCGGCGCGGTTGCCCGCGCGCTCGATCACGCGATAACGGGTGCGCGCGGGGCTGCCCTCGGCTTCATCGACATGCATCTTCTCGCCGCCGGTGCCGGGCTGTTTCGCGAGCGGCAGCTCGATGGTGCCGTCCTCGATCGAGGGCACGCCGACGACCAGCGCCCAATACACCTTGCGCGCGGTGCGGCTGGAGAACGCCTTGCCGAAGAACGCGGCGGCGCGCGTCGTGCGCGCGAGCAGCAGCGCGCCGCTGGTGTCCTTGTCGAGCCGGTGGACCAGCTTGGGGCGGCTCGCGGCGTCAAACTGGAGCGCGTCGAGCAGGCCATCGACATGCTCGGTGGTTTTGGTCCCGCCCTGGGTCGCGAGCCCGGGCGGCTTGTTGATGACCAGCGCTTGAGCATCCTCGTGGATCACCAGCTCGCGCGCGAACGCGATCTGGTCGTCGCTCAGCGCAGGGCGGACCCGCTCGGGCCGGACGGGAGCGCGGATCGGCTCGGCGGGGGGAACACGCAACGTCTGCCCCGCCTCCAGCCGGTCGCCCGGCGTCGCACGCGCGCCGTCAACGCGCAGCTGCCCGGTGCGCGCCCATTTGGCGACGGCGGTGAAGCTGGTCTCGGGCAGGTGCCGCTTGAACCAGCGGTCGACCCGGATGCCGTCGTCGTCGGGCGCGACGGTAAACTGGCGGACATTATTCGGGTCCGCGCTCATGCGAGCCTCGCCAGCCCGAGCCCAACGACCAGCGCCGCGATCGACCCCGCGACCGAGACCAGCAGATAGCCGAGCGCGGCCGCGCCCTGCCCACGTTGGACCAGCGTCACGACGTCGAGCGAAAAGGCGGAGAACGTCGTGAACCCGCCGAGCACGCCGACGCCGAGGAACAAGCGCCACGGCTCCCCCGCTGCCACCCGC
>CAXSEO010000014.1:0-13731 GCA_964235525.1 uncultured Sphingomonas sp.
GCGCGCAAGGCGTCGTCATCAAGGCCAATGAAGCGAAGCTGCTCACCGCGAAGCGGGTCGACGCCGATCGCTTTTTCCGAGTCCCAGAACGTATGGTAATAGACCGAACGAGTGTCGTTCACCGGCACGACCGCCATCCACAGATTGCCGATCGGGTTGGCGACCGCATAGGGCGCGATGAACGCGGTGATGCGCGCTTCCATGCCGTCCGACCCGGGCCGGAGCGCGGCGTAATGAAACCCGAAATCGGTCGGCTCCGCTTCCACTCGCGGCGAAGCGTCCTTGGTCAGCGGGATGTTGTCCTTGGCGAAATCGATATCCGAGTCCAGCGCCGTCGTCAGCCCGTCCGCATGGAGGATGTTGAGGTGGCTCGAGTCGACGAGCGCCTCGATCACCTGAACATAATTGCTGTTCTCGACGAGATAGGCGTTGAGCCGGTGGTCGGGATGAACGTCGAACCACGGAAAATGCGGGAACGGCGGCTCGAGCTCCTTGGGACCGAGATATGCCCAGATCAGCCCGCCCGCCTCGCGCACCGGGTAGGAGCGAGCCTTGACCCGCGTGCGGAAGCTCGGCTCGGCGACATTGGGCGCCTCCAGCAACGCACCGTCCACGCCGAACCGCCAGCCGTGGAACAGGCAGCGAACCGAACAACCTTCCACGCGACCCAGCGCCAGGCTGACGCCGCGATGCGGGCAGGCCTCGTCCAGCAACCCGACCACACCGTCGTCACCGCGGAACGCCACCAGCGCCTGGCCGAACAACTCGACCCGGCGGGGGTCCCCGCCGGCTTCCGGCAGATCGGACGACTGCAGTGCGGGCGTCCAATAGCGGCGCAGCGCCGTGCCCATCGCGGTACCCGGGCCGACCCGGCACATGGTTTCGTTGTCTTTATGCGACAGCATGTCCCGGGCTCCGTGCGTTCTTCCTTGGAAGATACTCCTCCGACCAGATTTGCGCAACGGCAGCGTTCAAAGATTGTTGGCGTGTCCGGGTGCCGGATCCACCTGGAAGAACAGCGCGCGGACGGACTTCGACGCCCACGCCGCGCAACGGGCATCGTCGGCGTTCAGGCCGGCGCAAGTTCTTCGTCGGGCAGCAGTTCCGTGTCGATCTGCGCCTGCATCGCGGCTGCGTAGCGCGCGCCGCCGAGCGCGCCCGGCGGGAACAGCGCATCCACCGTCGCGATCAGGTCCGCGTCGAGCGGGCGCGCGGCAAGGTTCTCCTCCAGATGCGCGAGGCTGGTGGTGCCCGGGATCGGGACGACATGCTCGCCCCGCGCCAGCACCCAGCCGAGCGAGAGCTGCGCGGGGGTGAGCCCGGCATCGTGGGCGAGCGCGTCGAACCGCGCGACCAGACGCAGGTTCTCCGACAGCTGCGGCTCGACGAAGCGCGGCATCGCGCGGCGGATGTCGCCCTCGACATACACGTCGTCCCGCACCCCGCCCGCAAGCAGCCCGCGCGCCACCGGGGAGAAAGCGACGAACCCGACGCCGAGCGCGCGACAGGTCTCCAGCACCGCCACCTCCGGGTTGCGGACAGCGGGCGAGTATTCGCTCTGCACCGCCGCGATCGGGTGGACCGCGTGCGCTCGGCGGATCGTGTCCGCGCCCATCTCCGACAGGCCGATCGCACCGATCTTGCCCGCCTCCACCGCCCGCGCGAGCGCGCCGACCGAGTCCTCGACCGGAACGCGCCGGTCGAGCCGGTGGAGGTAATAGAGGTCGATATGGTCGGTCCCGAGTCGCCCGAGCGCCCCGTCCAGCGTGCGCGCGATCGCCGCCGGCGAACCGTCGAGCCCGCGCTTGCCGTCGATCACGTCGAGCACGCACTTGCTGGCCAGCGTGAACTCGTCGCGGCGGCGCATCACCGCGCGGCCGATCATCCGCTCGTTGTTACCCATGCCGTACAAGGCGGCGGTGTCGAGGAAGGTGCAGCCGAGGTCGAGCGCGCGGTGCAGGATGCGCTCGGCCGTCGCTTCGTCGGGGGGCGTGCCATAGGCATGGCTGAGGTTCATGCAGCCGAGCCCGATATGGGACACGGTGAAAGGGCCGATCTGGCGGGCGGGAAGCGTCATCCGCGCGCGCCTAGCCTAAAGCGGCAGCCCGACATAGTTCTCCGCGATGCTGGTCCGCGCGGCTTCCGATCCGGCGATATAGTCGAGTTCGGCCAGCTGCATCCGCCGCTCGAACGCGCCGTCTTCCGGGAAGCGGTGCATCAGCTTGGTCAGATACCAGCTGAACCGCTCCGCCTTCCACACCCGCGCCAACGCGCGCGCGCCATAGCCCGCCAGCCCCGCCTCGTCCCCGCGCTTGTACCAGCCGATCAGCGCGTCGGACAGGTAGGAAACGTCGGAAGAAGCCAAGTTCAATCCCTTGGCTCCGGTCGGCGGCACGATGTGCGCGGCGTCGCCGGCCAGGAACAGGCGACGGTGCTGCATCGGCTCGGACACGAAGGAACGGAGCGGCGCGATCGACTTCTCGATCGAGCGCCCGCGCGTGATGCGCGCCGCAGCGTCGGGGCCGAGGCGCAGGGCAAGCTCGTCCCAGAAGCGCTCGTCCGACCAGTCCTCGATGCGCTCGTCGAGGCCGACCTGGACATAGTAACGGCTGCGCGTCGGCGACCGCATCGAGGCGAGCGCGAAGCCGCGGTCGTGCCCGGCGTAGATCAGCTCGGCGTCGCAGGGCGGCACGTCGGCGAGCACGCCCAGCCAACCGAACGGATAAGCGCGCTCGAACTCATGGCGTACGGTGTCCGGAATGGCACGGCGGCCCGCGCCGTAGAAGCCGTCGCACGCCGCGATGAAGTCGCACTCCAGCCGCTCGCCATGGCCATGGACGATCACCGGACGGTCGCCGTCCACGTCTTCGATCCGCTCGACCGGCGACCCCCAGAGGATCGGCAACCCGCGCGGGTCGGCGGCGTCGATCAGGTCGCGCGTGACCTCCGTCTGACCATAGACGGTGACGTGGTGGCCGGTCAGCGCGGCGATGTCGACGCGGATCAGACGGTCGCCGTCCGCAAGTGCGAATCCGTGATGCGGCAACCCCCGCGCGTTCAGCCCCGCGTCGATGCCCAGCCGGCGGAGCAGGTCGGTGGTGGTCCGCTCCAGCACCCCCGCGCGGATGCGCTCCCCCACCCGGGCGCGCGTCTGTCGCTCGACCACGACCGCGTCGATGCCCTCCGCGCGGAGCAGATGGCCGAGCATCAGCCCGGCGGGCCCCGCGCCGATGATGCCGACCCGGGTGCTGCGGGAACTCACGTCGCGCGCTCCTCCTGCGACAGCGCGGTGCGGATCCAGGTCAGGCAGTCGACATCGATCCGGCGCTGGGCTTCCGCCGCACGGGCGTAATCCCCGCTCTTGTCGTCGCGCACCTTCACCGCGGGCCAGCTCGCCTGCAGGTACGACATGCCCGAGCGCATCGCGCCGAACCGACGGCGAAACTCGCGTTCAAGCGCGGGATCGCGCGCGCCGAACACCGCCGCGCCCTGTTCGGCGACAAGCGTGAGCTGCGCCGCGAGCGCGCGGCGAGCGTCGATCAGGTCCTGCGCGCGACCTTCGTCGTCACGTCGGGCGATCTTGCCGATCGCGCGCTGGATGCGATCCATCTCGTCCAGAGACCGGCGCAGCTCCGCGACGTCGGTCATCGGCGCGCGACGTTCAGTTGCCGCTCCAGCCCGCCGAGCACGCGGTAGCAGGGAAGGACCTGCGCGACCGAGCTGTTGGGCTCTCGCCTTTCGCGGATCGCGGACACGAACTCGCGGTCTTGCAGCTCGATGCCGTTGCTCGACACCGCGACCCCGGTCAGGTCGACCGGCTCCTCGCGGCCGGTGACGAGATCGTCGTAGCGCGCGATCCAGGTGCCGGTGTCGCAGATATAGCGGAAGAAGGTGCCGAGCGGTCCGTCATTGTTGAAGGACAGCGACAAGGTGCAGATCGCGCCCGACTCGCTCTTGAGCTGGATCGACATGTCCATCGCGATGCCGAGCTCGGGATGCGTCGGGCCTTCGAGCGCGTTTGCGGCGATGATCGGCCCGGCCTGATACGCGAACAGGTCCACCGTGTGCGCGGCGTGGTGCCAGAGCAGGTGATCGGTCCACGACCGCGGCTCCCCCTTTGCGTTCATGTTCCGGCGGCGGAAAAAGTAGGTCTGCACGTCCATTTGCTGAACGCTCGCCTCGCCCGCCACGAACTTGCGGTGGAGGTACTGGTGGCTCGGGTTGAACCGCCGGGTGTGGCCGACCATGCAGGTGAGCCCGGTCGCCTGTTGCTTCGCGAGCACCGCTTCGGCGTCGGCGAGACTGTCGGCGAGCGGGATCTCGACCTGGACATGCTTGCCCGCGTCCATGCACTGGATCGCCTGTGCGGCGTGCATCTGCGTCGGCGTGCACAGGATCACCGCGTCGACCCCGGGCTGGTCGAGCGCCTCGGCGAGGTTGGTGCAGGCGTGGGCGATGCCGTACTTGGCCGCGATCGCCTGCGTCGGCTCCAGCCGCCGCCCGACCAGGCTGACAACCTCGACGCCGTCGATGTTGCGGAGGCCGTCGAGGTGCTTTTCGCCGAATGCGCCCGCGCCGGCCAAGGCTAATTTCATTCTAGTCTCCCTCTCCCGGCCGCAGCACGATGTGGCCGACCGCGGTGTTGCTGGCGGGGACGTGATAGAAGCGGTGCAGCTCTTCCGCCCGCTCGCCAAGCGCGCCGCGCATGATCAGCCACATGACGAGCTCGATCCCTTCCGACCCCGCCTCGCGCAGGTACTCCAAATGCGGCATGTGGCGCAGCACCTGCGGGTCGGACGTCAGCCGGTCGAGAAAGGCGGTGTCCCATGCGCGGTTGATGAGCCCCGCGCGCGGCCCTTGCAGTTGGTGGCTCATCCCGCCCGTGCCCCAGACCTGGACGTTGAGGTCTTCGGGATAGCTCGCCACTGCGCGCGCGATCGCCTCGCCCAGCGCCCAGCAGCGGTTGCCCGTGGGCGGCGGATAGGTGACCACGTTGACCGCGAGCGGGATCACCCGCACCGGCCAGGCGGCGGGCTGGCCGAACATCAGCGACAGCGGCACCGTCAGCCCATGATCGACGGCCATGTCGTTGATGATCGTCAGGTCGAACTCGTCGAGGATGCAGCTTTGCGCGATGTGCCAGGCGAGGTCGGGATCACCGATCACCGGCGGCACCGGGCGCGGTCCCCAGCCCTCGTCCGCAATCGCGAACTCGTCCGCGCAACCGAGCGCGAAGGTCGGAATCACCCGCATGTCGAACGCGGACGCGTGGTCGTTATAGACCAGAATCACGACATCGGGCTGCTCCGCCGCCACGAACCGCCTGGCCCAATCATAGCCCGCGAACACCGGCCGCCAGTAATCCTCGCCCGACTTGCCGTTGTCGAGCGCCGCCCCGACGGCGGGGATGTGGCTGGTGGTGATCCCGGCGGTGATCCGCGCCATCTCAGCGCTCCTCCGCGACCGGTGAGTTGGTGATCTCGGCCGCCGCCCCGGCGACCTCGGCCAGCGCCGCCTCACGCAGCGAGCGCACCCCCTCGGGCGAGCGTCCGCCCGCCAGCATCATCGCGGCATATTCCTCCTGCGACATGCCGGTCATCGAGCCCGCCGCGTACTGGAAGCTCTTCCCGTCAGTGGAAAAGATCTTGGCGAGGAAGTAGATGTTGCCGCCCTCTTCGAGCATCGCATTGTAATCGCGCGCCAACACCGCCGCGCGCTGCGCGTCGGTCAGTCGCCACTCGCTGAGATACGCGCGCTCGTCGGATTTGAACCGCTCGCGGTTCTCCGGTTGCATCAGACTAAACGCGAACTGGTTCAGATGATACCCCTTGCGCGCCCGCGCGGCGGTGTAGACCCGGGTGCCGGGAATATCGTCGAACTCCGCAAGGCAGGCGTGGATGTCGACTGGTGCGCTCACAGCCCGCGCTCCCTCAGGCGGGCGTCGAGGCGCGGGAACACGCGGCGCGCATTGCCCTCAAAGATTGCGTGGCGCTGCTCGGACGTGATCGAAAGCGCGTCGATGTAGCGTTTGGTGTCGTCGAAATACCGGCCCGTCTCCGGGTCGATGCCGCGCACCGCGCCGACCATCTCGCTGCCGAACAGGATGTTCTTGGTCGCGATCACGTCGGCGAGGAGGTCGACGCCCGGCTGATGATAGACACAGGTGTCGAAGAACACGTTGTTCATCAGGTGCGTGTCGAGGCTCGGCTGCTTCAGCATGTCGGCGAGCCCTCGATACCGCCCCCAATGATAGGGCACCGCGCCGCCGCCATGCGGGATGATGAGCCGCAAGGTCGGGAAGTCCGCGAACAGGTCGCCCTGGATCAGCTGCATGAACGCGATCGTGTCGGCGGCGATGTAGTAAGCCCCCGTCGCATGCAGCCCCGCGTTGCACGATCCCGAGACGTGGATCATCGCGGGGACGTCGAGTTCGACCATCTTCTCGTAAAACGGGTACCAGAAGCGGTCCGTGAGCGGCGGCGCAGCGAAGTGCCCGCCGCCGGGATCGGGATTGAGGTTGCAGCCGACGAAGCCGAGCTCCGTCACGCAGCGCTCCAGCTCCGCGATCGACCCCGCGAGGTCGGCCGCCGGACTCTGCGGCAACATGCACACGCCCGCGAACACCTCGGGGTAGAGCGCCACGCAACGCGCGATCAGGTCGTTGTTGGCGCGCGCCCACGCCTTGCTGACACCCTCGTCGCCGACATGGTGCGCCATCGCCGACGCGCGCGGCGAGAAGATCGTCATGTCCGCGCCGCGCTCGCGCAGCAGGCGGAGCTGGTTGCGCTCCAGCGTGTCGCGAAGCTCGTCATCGCCGATGGATGGATAGCGCGGCGCGGCACTGCCCGCCTTGAACGCAGCAATCTGCGCCTCCCGCCAGGCATCATGCGCGGGCGGCGCGGTGGTATAGTGGCCGTGGCAGTCGATCACGAGCGTCATGCCGCGTCCCTCCGGCGCGCGTCGGCACCCGAGGGTGCCAGGGCGCGGAGCTTGGCGTCTAGGCCCCGCGGTCGCGCAACGCGCAGGCGGCCGATCGCGCGCTGGCGCTCGACGGTCGCGCGCGACATTGCGGAGCCGGTGCCGAGCGCGTCGAGCGTTCGGACGACCTCTCCCATCTCCGCCGCACGGCGCTCCCCGTGAATGATCATGCGGTCGAGATTGTAGTCCGCGCGCGCGCGCCAGTCCGCCCCCGGCCAGCTCGCGTCGAGCGAGGCGATCACCTCGTCGAGCACGCCCGCGGCATCGGCCGCGAGGACGCATTCGGCGGTGAGCGCCTCCATGCCCTTCACCATCACCGAACGGATCATCTTGATCGCGGAAGCCGCACCGACCTCGCCGCCGACCGCGCGCACCGTGTTGAAGCCGAGCGCCCGTAGCGCAGCCACCCCCGCCTCCGCATCGGGCCCGCTCACCAGCAGCGGCGCGGCGAGCCGAAGCGGGAGCACGGGGGCCATCACCGCCACATCGACATAACGCGCGCCCGCGCCCGCGATCACGCCCGCGGCGGCGCGCTTGGTGTCGGGCGCGACGCTGTTCGCATCAAGGAAGATCGCGTCGGGTGCGATCGTGCCCGCGACGCTGCGCGCGGCCGCAAGCGCCTGGTCGGCGGTGACCAGGCTGAGGACGATGGCCGCCGCGGCGACCGCTCCGGCCGCATCGTCCGCGAGTTCGACGCCGGCGGACTCGCATGACCGTTCCAGCTCGGCGCGAGTCGCGGGGTCAAGCGACTTGAGATCGAACGCCCGACCCCGCCCTTGCCAGCCCGGCGCGCCCGCGAACGCGCGCGCCGCCTCGCCAAAGCCGATCAGTGCGACCCTCTCCATGTCTCCGCGACTATGCGTCGCCGCCGCGCTCCTCCAATCGGAAGCACTGCCAGTCGATAAGATTTTGCGAACGCGGAGCTGCGTGTTCGACCTCGTCGAGGAAGACTTGCTGGAGCGGCGTCGCTCGCCACCCCTTGCGTGTCGTGATGCCGATCGTGCGGACGATGCCGGGCGGCGCGGCGCGGACCACCGCCAGCCAGCCCGCTTGCAGCTCCACCGCGACCTGGTCGGGCGAGAGCAGGGTGAGGAAATCGCTTTGCATCAGCAACTGGCGGATGGTGATGACCGACCCGCACTCGACCGGCACGGGCGGGCATGGCAGCGCCGCTTCGGCGAACATGCGTTCCCAATGGTCGCGCAACGGCGCTCCGCGCGCGGCGACGGTCCATGGATAGCAGGCGAGCGTGGCGAGGTCCGCGCCCGCCCCGACCAGCGGGTGCCCCGCGCGCCCGATCACCACCGGCCGGTCCTCGAACAGCGCGCGTTGTTCGAGATCGCCGCCGAGGTCGGGGCGGAGCGCGCCGATCAGCAGGTCCAGCTCGCCGTCGCGCAACGGGCCGACCAGCTCGGCGTGGCTGCCTTCGACAATCGCGATCGCAAAGCCGGGGTGCCTCCCGTGGAACGCCGCCACCGCACTGGGTAGCAGCCGTGCGCGGCACAGCGGCATCGCGCCCAGCGCGATCCGCCCCGTCTCCCGTCCACCATCGGCGGCAAGCTCGTCGAGCCCGGCGGCGAGTTCCGCGCGGGCGAGCGCGAAGCGGCGCGCGACCTGTCGCCCTCGCGCCGTGAGCGCGATACCGCCGCCGCGCCGCTCGACCAGCGTCTGTCCGAGTGCGAGTGACAGGTCGCCGACCGCACGATGCAGCGACGCCTCGCTGATGCCGGTCGCGACCGCCGCCGCCGCGTAGCCACCCGCGCGCGCGACGGCGACGAACGCGCGCAGCTGCGCCGCGGTGACCCGCCCGTCGATCAGCGCGAGCGCCGCCGCGATGCGGGGGGCGAGCAGCTCGGCGGCGCGGGTCGGGACCATGCCGTCGCTCCGTCGCTCGAACAGCCGCGCGTCGATCGCGGCTTCGAGCTTGGCCAGGCCCTGCGTGACTGCGGGTTGGGTCAGGTGGACCTCGCGCGCGGCGGCGCTGATGCTGCCGTGCCGCGCGACCGCCAGCGCCGCGCGCAGGTGCCTGAGGTTGAGGCGATCCGCTTCCACGCCGGATAGCTTAGCCAAAACTTATGGCGGTCGCAAAGAACCGACTTGGTCGCGGGCGCGGGCGCGGTCAGGACTGCGCTTATCTGGGCTGGAGAGGAGCGGCCATGACCGGCGTCGTCGTGCGTGACATCGAGCGGGCTCCACGCGAGGTGGTGGATGGACTGGCCGCGTGTGGCGTGGCGACAGTGCATGAGGCGCAGGGGCGCACCGGGCTGCTCGCCCCGCAGCTGCGGCCGATCTACGCCGGCGCGCGCATTGCCGGGTCGGCGGTCACCATCTCCGCGCCACCGGGCGACAACTGGATGGTGCATGTCGCGATCGAGCATCTGCACGATGGCGACATTTTGGTGCTCGCGCCGACCAGCCCCTGCGTCGACGGGTATTTCGGCGACCTGCTCGCCACCTCGGCGATGGCTCGAGGGTGCCGGGGGCTGGTGATCGACGCGGGCGTGCGCGACGTGCGCGACCTGACCGCGATGAGTTTCCCGGTCTGGTCGAAGGCTGTGTTCGCGCAAGGAACGGTGAAGGCGACGCTCGGCTCGGTCAATGTATCGATCGTCTGCGCGGGCGCGGCGATCGACCCGGGTGACGTGATCGTGGCCGACGACGACGGCGTCTGCGTGATCAAGCGCGCGGACGCGGCGGAGGTGCTCGCCAAGGCGCAGGCACGGGAGGCGAACGAGGAGAGCAAGCGGGCGCGGCTCGCGGCGGGCGAGCTGGGCCTCGACCTGTACGACATGCGCGGCAAGCTGGAGGCGATGGGGTTGCGCTATGTCTGACGGCATTCGCTGCATGTGGATGCGCGGGGGGACGTCGAAAGGCGGGTATTTCCTTCGCGATGACCTGCCTGACGACCCGGCGGAGCGCGACCGACTCCTGCTGCGGGTCATGGGCTCGCCCGATCCGCGCCAGATCGACGGCATGGGCGGGGCGGACCCGCTGACGAGCAAGGTGGCGGTGGTGTCGCGGTCGACCCGCGACGGGGTCGACGTGGATTATCTGTTCCTTCAGGTGTTCGTCGACACGGGCACAGTCACCGCCAGCCAGAATTGCGGCAACATCCTGGCGGGTGTCGGCCCGTTCGCGATCGAGCGGGGGCTGGTTTCCGCGCGGGACGGCGAGACGCCGGTGGTCATCTTCATGGAAAACACCGGCCAGATCGCGGTGGCGACGGTCAGCACGCCCGGCGGGCACGTCAGCTATGCCGGCGACGCTCGGATCGACGGGGTGCCAGGCACCGCCGCGCCCGTCCCGCTCGAGTTTCGCGACAGCGCGGGGTCGTCGTGCGGCGCGCTGCTGCCGACCGGCAACGCGGCGGATCTGATCGGCGGGGTCGCCTGCACGCTGATCGACAACGGCATGCCATGCGTGGTGCTGCGCGCGCGCGACGTCGGCGCGACCGGCTATGAGGACCGCGACACGCTCGACACCGCCGAGACGGTGAAGGCGAAGCTGGAGGCGATCCGGCTCCAGGCCGGGCCGATGATGAACCTTGGCGACGTGGCCGAGAAATCGGTGCCCAAGATGATGCTGGTCGCGCCGCCCCGGTACGGCGGCGCGGTGACGGTGCGCAGCTTCATCCCGAAACGCGCGCATGCCTCGGTCGGCGTGCTCGGCGCGGTGAGCGTCGCGACCGCCTGCCTGATCGAGGGCTCGCCCGCCGCCGAGGTGGCGAGCGTACGGGCGGGGAGCTCCCGGACGCTGTCGGTCGAGCACCCGACCGGCGAGATGAGTTGCGTGTTGACGCTGGGGGATGATGGCGAGGTCACCGCCGCCGCGCTGCTTCGCACCGCGCGCAAGCTGATGGACGGGGAGGTATTCGCGTGACGGATCGGATCAGGAGCTGGACGGACGCGCCCTCACGCCCGCGCTTCGCGCCGCCGCCGGGCGCGGTGGACGCGCATTGCCACGTATTCGGGCCCGCTGATCGCTTTCCCTTCTCCCACAAGGCGAAGTACCTGCCCGAAGACGCGGGCCCGGAAAAGCTGTTCGCGCTGCGCGACCGGTTGGGCTTCACGCGCAACGTGATCGTGCAGGCGAGTTGCCACGGGACGGACAATGCCGCGACGCTCCACGCCATCGCGGCTTCGGAAGGCCGCGCTCGCGGGGTGGCGGTGGTCGACCCGGCGATCGACGAAGCGGAGCTCGAACGGCTTCACGCGGGCGGCATCCGCGGCATCCGCTTCAACTTCCTCAAGCGGCTCGTCGACGACGCGCCCAAGGACCGGTTCCTCGACGTCGCCCGCCGCCTGCCCCCGGGTTGGCACGTCGTGGTTTATTTCGAGGCGGATATCCTGGCCGAACTGCGCCCGTTCCTCGACGCGGTCCCCGTCCCGCTGGTGATCGATCATATGGGCCGCCCGGATGTGAGCCAAGGTCCCGACGGCCCGGACATGCGCGCGTTCCGGGCGCTGCTCGACAGCCGCGCGGACCTTCACTTCAAGGCGACCTGCCCCGACCGGCTCGACTCGGCCGGCGCGCCCTGGAATGCCTTCGTCGCGGCGGTCGCGCCGCTGGTGTCGGATTATCCCGATCGCGCGCTGTGGGGCACCGACTGGCCGCACCCCAACATGCAGGACGCGATTCCCGACGACGGCGCGCTGGTCGACGTCATTCCCCGGATCGCACCGACGCCCGAGCTGCAGCGCAAGCTGCTGATCGACAATCCGCTGCGGCTGTACTGGACCGGGTAGAGACCGCTCATCCCATCACGTAGATCGACTTGTACTGCTGATAGGCGCCGATCGCCTCCGGCCCGAACTCGCGGCCCATTCCGCTCGCCTTGACCCCGCCGAACGGCGCGCCGAGCGAGGGCATATAGCCGTTGATCCCGACCGTTCCGCTATCGACCCGCCGCGCCATGGCGAGCGCCCGGTCGGCGTCGCCGCTCCATACCGACCCGCCAAGACCGAAGTCGCTGTCGTTGGCGATGCGCACGGCATCGTCATCATTGGCGTAGGAGATGACCGACAGCACCGGCCCGAAGATCTCCTCGCGCGCGATCATCGCGTCGTTCTCGACGTCCGCGAACAGCGTCGGTTCGACAAACCAGCCGCGGTTGGTGTCCTTGGGACGACCGCCCCCCGCGATGAGGCGCGCCTCGCTCTTGCCTTTCGCGATGTATGATTCGACGCGGTCGCGATGCGCCGCAGAGGCCATCGGCCCGATATGCGTGTCCGGATCGAGCGCGTCGCCGACGGTGAGCGAGTTCATCACCGCCGCAAGCGCCTCGACGACCTGGCCATATCGCGAGGCGGGTGCCAGGATACGGGTCGAATTGTAGCAGGTCTGGCCGTTGTTCAACAACGACGTCATCGGTACGCCCTGGATGAACGTGTCGAGATCGGCATCGTCCAGGATGATCGCCGCCGACTTGCCGCCCAGCTCCAGCGTCACCGGCCGCAGCATCTTGCCGCAGGCGGCGGCGATCGTGCGACCGGCTGCGGTCGAGCCGGTGAACGCCACCTTGTCGACACCGGGATGCGAGACAAGGTACGCGCCGACGGCCCGCTCGGCGGGCACCCAGTTCAGCACGCCCGCGGGCACGCCCGCCTCCAGCGCTGCCTCGGCCATGATGTAGCTGTCGAGGATCGTACCCGGAGAGGGCTTGATGACCAGCGTGCACCCCGCGGCCATCGCCGGAGCGATCTTGCTCATGGCCAGGGTGACCGGGAAGTTCCAGGGTACGATCGCCGCGACCACGCCGATCGCGGGGCGCTCGACGAGCGTTTCCTTGCCCATCTGCGAGGGGCGCTTGTCCTCTGCACCGAGCGTGGCGGCCAGCCCGGCATAATATTCCAGCAGGCCCAGCGAGAACTGCCCTTCGAGCATCCCGCTAAGCGCGATCGGCATGCCGTTCTGCATGCTGACCGCGCTTGCCAGGGCCTGTCCGCGGGTGGCGAGCGCGCCCAGGAAGCGCTGCATGATGGTCGCGCGATCGGTGGCGGCCATCGTCGACCAGCCCGACTCGAACGCTCGACGCGCCGCCGCCACCGCGCGATCGACATCGGCTTCGACGGCTTCGGGCACCGTCGCGATCAATTCCTCGGTCGAAGCGCCGATCAGCTCGAACGTCCTCGCCGACGAAGGACTGACCCACTCGTTGCCGATGAAGAACACGTCGCGATCCATGTTCATCCTGGCTCTCCCACAAGGGACGCGTGCTCGCGTCCGTCGATAGCTTGCTCGTCATCGGCCCTGTTCAGCATACCGGTCCGGCTTCTCGACTAAAGCGTCGCTTGATCGAAAGAGATCACCGCCTTGATGGTCCCGCCCGAGATACTGTCCGTGACCGCCTGGTTGATGTCCCGGTACGAATAACGCTGGATCATCCGATCGAAGGAAAAGCGCCCATCCATATACAGATCGACGATCCGGGAGATCAGCGCGCGGGCCGATCCACCGCCTTCGATCACCCCTTGAACCGTTTTGCAGCCGGCGAGCAGATCATACATGCTCAATACCAGCTCAGACTGGTGCGGATTGACCGCCACTAGCGCGGCCTTTCCACGCTGGCGCAATGCCGTCACTGCATTTTGGATCACCGACACCTGACCGGTCGTATCAAAGGCGAAGTCCGTACCATGACCAGTGATCGCGCGAACCGCAGCGAGGACATCTTCGGTGGCTGCATCAACAACATGCGTCGCTCCCAATTCAAGCGCGAGCGCCAGACGCGAGGGAACCAGGTCAACCGCGATG
>CAXSEO010000015.1:0-13471 GCA_964235525.1 uncultured Sphingomonas sp.
CCGCGAGCTGGCACTCCAACAAGTTCGTCGACGCGCGCCGCGACGGCGCGGTGCAGGTCGGCGGCGTCAACGTCTTCCCCGCCCGGGTGCGCGACGCCTTGCTCGCCCACGCCGGGGTGGCGGACGCGGCGGTGCGGCTGGAGGCGGATACCGGCCGGCTCAAGGCGTTCGTGGTGCCCGCGCGCGCGGACGACGACGCTGACCGGCTGATGAGGGAGCTCGACCGCTGGTGCGGCACCCGCCTCGCCGCCCCCGAACGCCCGCGCCGCTTCGCGCTCGGCGGCGCGCTGCCGGTCAACGCGATGGGAAAGCTGGCGGACTGGTGAGACGCTTTCCCCTCCTTTCTAGGGAGGGGAACCAGTGATCACACCTTACCCGCAAGCGTGTGCAGCAACTCTCCCGCCTGCGCGCGGTAATGCTGGGTGACCGTGTCGAGTAGCATCTGCAGCCGCGCGGTCCACAGCGCGAGTTCCGCCGCGGAAGCAGCGCGCGTCGCCATCTCGCGCGGCACGCTGACATCGCCCGCCGGATCATACTGCTCGAAGCGCGCCACCGCCGCTTCCAGGTCGTCATGCTCCTCGACCCAGAACAGGTCGGACAGGTCGGGCGTCTTGTGGAACAGCCGGATGTCCGACACATAGCTGCCGATCACCGTGCGGTGGACGTTGAGTTCATACCAGAACGGCAGGGCCGGGGTGACGCCGCACACGGTGGCGAGCGTCTCGCCGTTGAACAGGTACGGCCGGCGCCCGGTGCGCTTGAGCGCACGCAGCGGCATCACGGTCGCGCCAAGTTCGGCGAGCCGGTCCTGCGTGCGCTGGTCGAGGTGGCGCAATTCGCGCAACGGCGAGTCGGCGTGGAGTTTCGCGGTCTGCATGGCGGGGGTTCCGTCGCTCAGATGACGTTGCGGACGCGGGTGAGCGCGACGTTGCGGACCGCTTCCAGGCATTGCTGGAGGTGCAGCTCGCGCTCGCTGCTCGCCAGCACCAGCCGGGCGAGGTTCTGAGTCTGCTCGTGATAGGAGCGCTGCTGGTCGTTCGCCTTCGCAAGCATCGTCAGGTCGTGGACCAGCGCGCGCAGCTGCCGCTCGCGCTCGCCGCCTTCCGCGACCATCCGCGCGAGCGCCGCATATTGCCGCTGCAGTTCCACCGCATCATGCTGCAGCTCGATGTCGTCGACCACGCCTTCCGCGCCACGCATCATCTCTAACTCCTCGGGCGAGAACAGGTCGGGGTCGTAATCGCCCGCCCTCTCGATAGGTGCCTCTTTCATGGTTTCGATCTCCAGAGATGCAGGGGTCAGACGCGCTTGATGAAGATCCAGATGCCGCGGGACGCGTCCGCGGATTTCATGTGGATACGCACATTCGTCGCCTGCATCTTGTAGTCGAACTGATAGTCGAACATCGTATTGACCTCGCCATCGGCGACGGCCCGGAAGAAGTGGTTGTAAAAGATTTGCCCCTTCGCGCAGGGGGCGACGTCGTTGAAGAAGTTCTTGCCGACCACATCGGCGGCGTGACGATCGCTGATTCCCGATTCGACATGGTTGTAGCGCATCACGTCGCCCTGCTGGTTGACGAGGATGGCCCCGAACGGGAGCAGCTCGGCGCGCGACGGGTCCGTCGCCAGCCTGTTCTCCAGATCGTCCGAACCGAACTTGATCACTTCCATGTCGCGGGTCCCTCGGGCTCGGCACCGCGCGGCGAGCGCGGCCCTCGGCTGGTCGTCACCAGCGACACACCGATTCGACCCGGTCCGTCGCCAGCTGGTGAGGCAATCTAGGCGGCGGTCGGTTGAGAAACGGTCAACGCCATCGCGACCCGATATGACTAGCGGCCCGTTAACCTTTCGCGGGCAAGCACGGGCGATGCACATGGTGACGGCAGCGGTGGCGACGGGATGCGTGATCGTCGGCGACCCCGCGCGCGCGCCGACGCTGGGCGACGTTGAGGCGATCGCCGAAGGGCGCGCGGCGGTGCTCCTGCACCCGGGCGCGCGCGAGCGAGCGGGCGCGTCCGAGGCGATGCTCGACCGGCTGGTCGCCGACCGGCGCGCGAGCTATGGCGTCACCACCGGCTATGGCCCGCTCGCCGACCGGCAGATCGACCCCGCGCAGGGCGAGCAGCTGCAGCGCAAGCTGGTCTATCACCTCGCCAGCGGCGTCGGCGCGCCGTTGCCGCCCGCGGCCGCCCGCGCCGTGGTTGTCGCGCGGCTGTTGACGCTCGCGCGCGGGCTGTCGGCGGTGCGCCCCGAGCTGCTCGATTGGCTGTGCGAGCTGCTCAACCGGGGACTTTCACCGATCATCCCGGAAAAGGGCACGGTCGGCGCGAGCGGCGACCTGACCCCGCTCGCGCACATGGCGCTCGCGTTCATGGGCGAGGGCGCGTTCTGGCGCGACGGTCGCGCCGCGCCAGCCGCCGCGGTGCTGGCGGACGCGGGCCTCCAACCGATCACGCTCGCGCGCAAGGAGGGGTTGGCGCTGGTCAACGGCACTTCGGCGATGGCGGGGCTGGCGGCGCTCAACGGCGTGCGTGCGCGGCGGCTGCTGCGCGCGAGCGCGCTGCTCACCGTCGCCTACGCCGAGGTGCTGGGTGGCCATCGCGCGGCGTGGCACCCGCTCGCCGCCGAGGCGCGGCCGCATCCCGGCCAGCGGCGCGCGAGCGCGCTGCTCTGGGCGCTGACCGCCGACGCGCCCCGGCTTCGGCCCTTCGCCGCCCTGCCCCCCCGTATCGGTGCGATCGACGCGGACGGGACCGGGCGCGCGACCTTGCCGCAAGACGCCTATTCGATCCGCTGCGCGCCGCAGCTGCTCGGCGCGGTCGACGACATGCTGCTCCACCACGACGCGATCGTCGAGCGCGAGCTCGCGTCGGTGACCGACAACCCATTGGTGTTCCCCGACGAGGAGGTACTGCTCCACGCGGGCAACTTCTTCGGCCAGCATGTGTCGTTTGCGTCCGACGCCCTGTTCAACGCAACCGCGATGCTGGGCGTGTGGGCGGAGCGGCAGGTGGCGCGGGTCACCGACCCACTGCTCAACCGGGGCTTGCCGCCGTTCCTGCAGGGCCGCGCGACCGGGCTCAACAGCGGGTTCATGGGCGCGCAGGTGACCGCCTCGGCGCTGGTGGCGGAACTGCGCGCCAGGTCCGCGCCCGCCTCGATCCAGTCAGTCCCCACCAACGCCAACAATCAGGACGTGGTGACGATGGGCACGATCGCGGCGCGGCGCGCGGGCGAAGCGGTGACGGACGTCGCGCGCATCCTCGCGATCGAGACACTATGCCTCGCGCAGGCCGTGGAGCTGCGCCGCCGCGAGGACGACGCGCCATTCGGTCCGGCGGCCTGCGCGGTGCTGGCGCTGGCGCGAGCACACGCGCCGTTCCTCGACGAGGACCGGCCCTTGTCGGGCGAGATCGAGGCGGTCGCGGCGGACCTGCTCCACGG
Source organism: uncultured Sphingomonas sp. (assembly GCA_964235525.1). Lineage (GTDB taxonomy): Bacteria > Pseudomonadota > Alphaproteobacteria > Sphingomonadales > Sphingomonadaceae > Sphingomonas. Next base: position 3,447 of record CAXSEO010000015.1, read on the forward strand.
CGGCGTTGACGTCCATGCGGAGGCGCAGGGCATAGCCGACATGGTGGGGGCGTTCTGATGGCAGGGCGAAGCTGGTGGAGGCCGTTCGCGGCGCTGCGTCGCCGGCGCGCGCGGGCGGATGCCGCGCTTGCGGCGCTCGAAGCAGGCGCGGCGGCGGCGGAAGCACAGGCGGCGCGACTCGCCGAGGCGGTCGCGGTGGCGCACCACGCGCTGGCGATGCTCGGCGACCTGCTGACGCTACTCGCCCGGCAGCCCGCGAGCGTCGACGCCGCCATTGGCGAGGCGCTGTCCCAATCCGACGCGTTGGCCGAGCACGCGCGCGCGAGCCTCGACCGCGCGGCGACGGCGATCGCGACTCACGCCGCCGATCGCGTCGCCGAAGAGATCGCCCCCGCGCGCGCTGCGGCGGAGTTGCACGCACAGGTCATGCGCGCCTCGCTCGACCGCTTGCGTGGCGAGGCGACGGCGCTGGCGGGCGCGGAGGACGCGGCGCACGCGCTGGTCGCGCTGTCCGGCACCGTGCAGACCGGGCTTAGCGATACGCTCGCCGCGCTGGCCCGCCGCGCGGAAGCCTCGGCGGACGCCGCCGACCGCGCGGTGGCCCGGATCGCCGCCGCCGCCGACCGGCTAGACCCGTTCGCCCCGACCCGGCGGCCGCGGCCCCGCCCGCACCTCGCCAGCGAGTAATCTCGATCACGCGGCTCTTCACCAGCTATAAACGCTCACGGCGTTAGGCGGGCACGATCGGAAAGCGAGAAGGCCGTGCTGAGCGAACAACCGCATCTATGGACCTTTGCGCCGACGCCCGCGCCCGCCGACGCGCCGCTGGTCGGGCCGGGAGACGACCGCCTCGAGGAGATCGCGCGCACGGTGGCGACCGCGCTCGGCTGCGATGCCGCCGTCGTGCTGCGCCGGTACGAAGGCGGCTATCAGCGGATCGCGGGCGAGGGTCCGGCGATGCTCGATGCGGCGGCGCTCGACGCGGCATTCGCGGTGGCGGCGAGCGACTTCGTCCAGGGGCGGCTCGCGCTCGGCGCGGAGGCGCGGTTCGCGGCGGCGGCGCGGGTCGCGGACGGCGAGCTGGTGCTGCTCGCCTGGAGCCGCGCGACCCACCCCGACCTCAACGCCGCCGAGGGCTATGTGCTGCACGCCTATGCGGGTCAGGCGGCGACCACCGTCGAGCTGGCGGCGGCGCGGCTCTCGACGCGCGGTCCGCGCCGCGCGGAGGTGGAGCGGCTGCGCCTGCTCGAGTCCGTCGCGCTGCACGCGCGCGACTCGATCATCATCACCGAGGCGGAGCCGACCGCCGAGCCCGGCCCGCGCATCCTGTTCTGCAACCGCGCCTTTACCGAGACGACCGGCTATGCGGCGGAGGAGGTGCTCGGCCGCACGCCGCGCATCCTGCAAGGGCCGGACACCGACCCCGCCGCGCGCGCGACACTGCGTGCCGCGTTCACGGCCTGGCGACCGGTGACGGTGGAGCTGCTCAACTATCGCAAGGACGGCTCGCCCTTCTGGGTCGAGCTGTCGATCGTGCCGGTCGCGGACGAAACCGGCTGGTACACGCACTGGGTATCGGTCCAGCGCGACGTCACCGAGCGGCGCGAGGCGGAGTCGCTGTCGCGCCGCGTCCGTCTCGCGGAGGTCGAGAAAGAGGAGCTCGCGACCGAGATCCGTGAGCGCAAGCGGGTCGAGGAGGAACTGCGCTACACCGCGTTTCATGACAACCTGACCCGGCTCAAGAACCGCGCGTTCTTCATGGACGAGCTGCGCGGCGCGCTGGGCCATGCCGATGGCGCACTTTTCCATTCCTGCGCGGTACTGTTCGTCGATCTCGACCGGTTCAAGGTGGTCAATGACAGCCTCGGCCATGAGGCGGGCGACATTCTGCTGAAAGAGATCGCGCGGCGGCTGCGCGGGTGTGCGCGAATGGGCGACACGCTGGCGCGGATCGGCGGCGACGAGTTCGCGATGCTGGTCCGCGACGCGGACGACTTGGCGGTCGCGACCACCATCGCGCGCCGGATGCTCGACGCGCTGCGCCCGCCGGTCAGGATCGGGCGGCAGGAGGTGTTTCCCTCGTGCAGCGTTGGCATCGCGCGCTCCAGCGAGGAGACGACCTCGCCCGAAACGCTGATCCGTGACGCCGACATCGCGATGTATGTGGCCAAGCGCTCGGGCTATGGCCAGTATGCAGTGTACGACACGTCGATGCACGAGGTCGCGACCGCCGCGCTGGTGCTGCAGACCGACCTCACCAACGCGGTTGAGCGCGGTGAGTTCGAGCTGGCCTATCAGGCGATCGTCGATCCGCAGCATGGCCGTATCAAGGGGTTCGAGGCGCTGATCCGCTGGCGTCACCCGACCCGCGGCATCGTTTCCCCGGCCGAGTTCGTGCCGGTGGCCGAGGAGATCGGGCTGATCCGCCAGATCGACCGCTGGGTCTTGCGCGAGGCCTGCGCGCAGATCACGCGCTGGCGCGCGCAGTTCCCGGAGGCGAACCTGCACGTCGCGGTCAACACCTCGGCGCGCGAGCTCGACGACCCCGATTTCGTGCCGGAACTGCGCGACGTGCTCGCCCGCCACCGGCTGCCGCCGAGCGCGCTCGAGCTGGAGATCACCGAGTCGATCTTCCTCAACCCCGACCCGCAGATCGGGGCGGTGATCGCGGCAGTGCGCGCGGACGGCGTGCGCGTCGGGCTCGACGACTTCGGCACCGGCTATTCGTCGCTGAGCTATCTCAGCCGCTACCCGACCGACACGATCAAGATTGACAAATCCTTCGTCGAGTCGCTGTGCATCGACGACCGGACCGTGGCGATCGTGCTGCTGATCATCCAGCTGGCGGGAACGCTCGGCGTCGATGTCGTGGCGGAGGGTGTGGAGACGGAGGAACAGGCCGAGCTGCTCGCCTCCATGTCGTGCAGCCACGCGCAGGGCTATTATTTCGCGCGCCCGCTGCCCGCGACGGAGGTGACGGCGATGCTCGGCCGCTCGATGCTGCTCGGCGCGCCGGGATCGATGGCGGCCTGAGGGGTAGGCGGCGGGTCCAATCCCGCGCATGAGGGCAACCTGGGCGGCGGGAGATGCAGCGATGGCGGCGCACGGCCCGCTCAAGATCACCGCCCGGCTCGCTTGCGGGGACGGGTATGCGATCGGGCCGGGCAAGGCGAGCGTGCTCAAGGCGATCGCGGACCACGGGTCGATCTCCGCCGCGGGCCGCGCGCTCGGCATGAGCTATCGCCGCGTGTGGATGCTGGTCGACAGCATGAACCGCTGCTGGGCGACGCCGCTGGTCGACACCAGCGCGGGCGGGCGCGGCGGATCGCGGCTTACTGCCTTGGGGCAGGAAGTGCTCGGACGATACCGGGCGATGGAAGCACGGATGATCGCGGCGGCGACGGCGGACGATTTCGTGCTGCTGGTCGCCCAGCTCCGCCCCGCGCCGATCGCCCCCGAAGCGACGTCGGAGTAGCGGGTATTATCATGGATAGAAGCACTTGTTCCCCGGCGAAGGCCGGGGGCCAGCTACGGCACGTGAGCAAGGGCTATTCCTCCCCTACAACGGTCCTCGTGACTGGGCCCCGGCCTTCGGGGTCCCCGCAAAGTATACTTTGCGGGGTGCCCCTTCGCCGGGAATTGCCTTCTAGCCATTCAATCGAACCTAGCGTTTGCGATATTCGGCTGTATACAGTAGCGCTGTGCGAGGGAACGCGCGGGGGACGATCCAATGCTGACAGATACGCTCGTCGGGACGGGGCGGCTCGCGTTGCTTGCCGCGCTCCTGTGGCCGGTCGCGGCGGGCGCGCAGACAAGCGATCCGGCGCAGCCGCCCGGCGCGGTTGCCCCCGCACCGCAGGAGGGCCTGCCCGACGTCACCGTGACCGCGCGCCGCCGCGCGGAAAATGCGCAGCGCGTGCCCGGGTCGCTGTCGGTGGTCGGCGGCGCGCTGCTCGACCGCAGCTATACCGTGAACACCAACCAGCTCCAGCAGCTGGTCCCGTCGCTCAACTACAGCTCGGCCAACCCTCGCAACACCGCCTTCACCATCCGCGGGCTCGGCTCGAGCGTGGTGTCGGTCAGCCAGTCGAACGACGGGCTGGAGCCGGGCGTCGGCTTCTATGTCGACCAGGTCTATCACGCGCGCCCCGCCACCGCCGCGTTCGACTTTACCGATATCGACCAGATAGAGGTGCTGCGCGGGCCGCAGGGCACGTTGTTCGGCAAGAACACCACCGCTGGCGCGATCAACATCACCACCCGCCTGCCGACCTTCACGCCCGAGGCGAACGAGGAGGTCAGCTATGGCAGCTACGCCTTCGTGCAGGCCAAGGCCTCCGCGTCGGGGCCGCTGGTCGGCGACACCGTCGCCTATCGCCTGTCGGGGCTGGTGACGCGGCGCGACGGCGTCATCAACAACACCCGCACCGGCGAGAGGGAGAACGCGATCGGCAACCAGGCGCTGCGCGGCCAGCTGCTGTTCCGCCCGCGCGACGGTTTCCAGACCCGGCTGATCGCCGACTATACCAATTTCTCCAGCGAGTGCTGCACGCAGGTCCCCTACGCCGTCGGCCAGTCGCTGCGCGCGGCGGCTCGGCAGTACCCGGCGCTCGCCGCGCACTTCGGCTACACGCCGCCGAGCACCAGTCCATATGACCGCGTGACCGACATCGACGCGCCGATCGGCGTCCGCACCTCCGAGGGCGGGGTGAGCGGGATCACCGACTGGAACCTCGGCCCCGTCACGCTGACCAATGTCGCCGCGTGGCGCTGGTGGAACTGGGACGCGGCCAACGACCGCGACTATACCGGTCTGCCGATCCAGCTCGTCCAGCACATCCCCTCGCACCAGGACCAGTATAGCGAGGAGCTGCGCGTCACCTCCAACGGCGACCATCGGCTCGGCTATGTCGCCGGGCTGTACTATTTCCGCCAGAAGATCGTCGGCGAGCCGATCAGCATCTATGGTGCCGACGCCGCCTACTGGCTGATCGGGCCGACGACGGGCGCGAACGCCACGCCGGTGCCCGCCAACCTGCTCAACGGCTATGGCACCGACGGCCATACCGACTTCCGCTCGACCAGCTATGCCGCGTTCGGCGAGGCGAACCTGAAGCTGACCTCGCGGCTGATCGCGACCGGCGGCTTGCGCTACACGCACGAGGTCAAGAACGGCTATTACTCGACCTTCGTGTTCGGCGGGCTGGCGACGACCAGCACCGCGCTCACCAACGCCAAGCTGTCGATCCTGCGCCCGCAAAGCTACACCGCGCACAATTCGGAGGGCAATGTCAGCGGGCGCGCCAACCTGTCCTACCAGTTCACCGACGGCGTGTTCGGCTATGCGAGCTACGCGCGCGGGTACAAGTCGGGCGGCATCAATATGTCCGGCCTGCCGCTCGACGCGAGCAACAACCCGGTGCTGTCGACGGCGGTGATCCGGCCCGAGCTCAATAACGCGTACGAGGTCGGGCTGAAAACGCAGCTGTTCGACCGCCGGCTCGTGTTCAACGTCGACGGCTTCTACACCCGGGTGAAGGACTTCCAGGCGACGATCGTCGACAGTTCGCAGACGGTGGCGCTGCGCGGCTATCTGTCCAATATCCCGCGCGTGACGGTGAAGGGGGTAGAGGCGGAGGCGACCGCGCTGGTCATGCGCGGGCTGACACTGCGGGGATCGCTCGCCTATGCGGACGGTCGCTACGCCGACTACCCGCAAGGCCCCTGCCCGCTCGAACAGCAGACCAGCGCCACGACCGCGTGCAACCTGACCGGGCAGGCGCTGGCGGCGCTGCCGCGTTGGTCGGAGGTCGCGGGTGTGGACTATGACCTGCCGCTCGGCGGCGGCGCGGCGGTGATCCTCCACGCGGACAGCAACTGGCGTACCAGCTTCAACGCTGATTCGGCGCTGTCGCGTTACACCGCCGTGCCCGGCTACAATGTCACCAACGGCAGCATCGCGCTGCGCTTCGCGGACGGGGTCGAGGTGGCGGTGTTCGCGCGCAACCTGTTCAACAGCAACTACATCCAGAACGTGACGGTGCAGGCGGGCAACAGCGGCCTGATCCTCGGCCTGCCCAGCGACCCGCGCACCGTCGGCATCACGCTCCGCGCGCGGCAATAGCCCTTCCCTCCCCCGCCCGCGCGACCCACATGGGTCGGAGCCGCCGCGCGGCGACGAGAAGGATGCGAGCATGACCGACTACCGCAAGGACCCCGACGCGATTGCGCGGCTGACCCCCGAGCAATTCTACGTCACGCAGAAAGCGGGCACCGAGCGCCCCGGCAGCGGCGCGCTGCTCGGCAACAAGGCGGCGGGCATCTATGTCGACATCGTCTCGGGCGAGCCGCTGTTCGCCTCCGTCGACAAGTACGAGTCGGGGTGCGGCTGGCCGAGCTTCACCAGGCCGATCGAGCCCGCGCATGTGAAGGAGATCAGCGATACCTCACACTTCATGACCCGCACCGAGGTCCGCTCCGCGCATGGCGACAGCCACCTGGGGCACGTCTTCCCCGACGGCCCGCGCGAGTCCGGCGGCCTGCGCTATTGCATCAATTCCGCCTCGCTCCGCTTCGTGCCGCGCGCGGAGATGGAGGCGCAGGGCTATGGCGCGTACCTGCCTCAGGTCGAGGAGGTCGGCTGAGCCGGCGCTCCGAAGAATGTGAAAGAGGGCAAGCCGCTGCGATTGCAGCGTTAACCTTTCCGCGCTAGGCGCGCCGCCGATGCGGTCGGCGTCGTACCAGCACCGGGCGTATCTGGGGCAATCGTCGCCTCGACGTCGCATCATGTCCCTGCTGCTCGCGCTGGCGCTGGTGGCGCTGGTCATCGCGTTGCTGATCGGGCTGGGGGTGCTGCCCGTGCGCTTGCCCGAGCGCCAGCCGTCGCTCAATACCTTCAACCTCAGCGCGGGGCAGCAGCAGGTCGCCCCCAGCTAGACCAAGAAGGCGGCCGCGAAGGCGGCGCACGCGAACGCCGCCCCGCCGACCCGGCCCACGCCGGTCACTCCGCCGCCACCGACCCCGGTCGCGACCTCGACACCCTCGCCCAAGCTGTTGACGCTCAGCAAGGACGAGTTTGCCGCCACCGATATCGGCAAGATCAAGGGCCATGCCAACGCCGCCGCCGACGACGGTGACGACGGCAAGGACAGCACCGCGCCCTACGGCCCCGGCGAGGGGCCGGGCGGCGCGCGGCTCTACAACGCGCAATGGTATCGCGAGCCGACGCATGCACAGCTCGCCTATTATCTCAAGCCCGGCACCCCGGCGGGCACGGCCTATATCGAATGCAAGACGATCGAGAACTATCATGTCGAGAACTGCCGCGAGCTGGGCGAGACGCCGCCCGGCGCGGGCATCGCGCGCGCGCTGCGCGAGGCATCGTGGCAATTCCTCGTCCGTCCGCCCCGGCGCGGCGGCAAGCCGCTGATCGGGGAATGGGTCCGCATCCGCTTCGACCTGACGCTGGTCGGGCCGGACCAACCTTAGCACCGGGCGGGGTCGATCGACCCATCGGCGACCCGCGCCAGCATCAGCGCGGAGAGCTGCGCGCGCTCGACGAAGCTCTCCGGCCAGGCGAACTCGCGGTCGGAGTGGATGTCGCCGCCGCGCACGCCGAGCGTGTCGATGCTGGCGAGACCGGCGGCGAAGAGGTTGTTGCCCTCGCACACCCCGCCCGACGGCCGCCACGCGAGCGGTTGCCCGAGCGTCGCGCCGACCTCGCGCACGCCCTCGAACAGCGCCTGCTGCGCGGGCGTGAACGGCTTGGGCAGGCGCGTCATCCCGCCGTGGAGCGTGGCGGACAGCCCCTCGCCGGGCGACCGCGCGAGCAGCCCCGCGATCGCCGCCTCGATCCAGCGCGCGTCGTCGGGCGTCTCGACCCGGACGTTGAAGCGCAGCACCGCCACGTCGGGCACGGTGTTGAGCGGCGCGCCCCCGTCGACCCGCGCGACGTTGACGCGCACACCCGCGCGCGCGCCGTTCAGCGTATCCAGCTCCAGCGCGACGCGCGCCGCCGCGACCACCGCGTTGCGCCCCTCGGCGAAGTCGCGCCCGACATGCACCGCGCGCCCGCGCAGCACGGCCGCATAGTTGCCGCTGCCCATCCGTGCGGACACCAGCGTGCCGTCCGCGAGCGCGGGTTCATAGGTCATGCCCAGCACCGCGCCCTTCGCGAGCCGCGCGAGGTGCGGCGCGGAGCCGGGACTGCCGATTTCCTCGTCCGGCGACAGCAGCACGTCCCAGCCGATCGCGGTGGCGTCCGCGCGCGCTTCCCACACCTCCAGCGCGGCGAGCATCACGCTCAACCCGCCCTTCATATCGGCGATTCCGGGGCCATTGAGCGCGCCGTCCTCGCGGCGGCGCACCTCGCGGAACGGTGAGTCAGCGGAATAGACCGTGTCGAAATGCCCGGTCAGCAGCACGCGCGGTGACACATCGGGGCGCATCGACAGGTGCAGCGCTTCGCCACCCGCGACCCGGCGCTCGTGACCGGCGGCGTCGACCTCCACCCGCTCGCCAAGCGCGACCCGCTCCATCCGCGCACCCAGCCCCGCGAACGCCGCCGCCAGCACGTCCGCCATGCGCGCGAGCCCGTCGGCATCGAAGCTGCCGCTCGGGATGCCGCACCACTCGACCGCCCCCGCGACGATCCGCTCGCCGCCCGCCGCCACGCGGTCGAGCATGGCCCGGTCGGCGGCGTCGATCACGCGCGCAGCCCGCGCATCTCGCCCGCCGTGTCGCGCACCGCGTCCGCCTCGAAGCTCGCCATCGGCCAGGCGCAGTAATCGGCGGCGTACCAAGCGCTCGGCCGGTGATTGCCCGACGCGCCCGGCCCGCCGAACGGCATCGTCGCCGTCGCGCCCACCGTCGCGCGATTGCGGTTGACCACGCCCGCGCGCACCTCGGTCGCGAACCGCTCCCACAGCGCGGCGTCGTCGCTGATCAGCCCGGCGGCAAGCCCGTAGCGCGTGTCGTTCGCGGCCGCGATTGCCGCGTCGAAGTCGGGGACGCGCCGCACCTGCAGCACCGGCGCGAAAATCTCCTTGTCGGGGGTGTCCACGCCGGTGACGTCGAGCAGCGCGGGCGCGCGGAACGCCTCGCTCCGCCCCGGCACGCGCTCGAACGGGGCCAGCACGCGCGCGCCGCGCTCCACCAGCGCCATCACTGCCGCGTCCGCGCGCCGCGCGGCGTCGGCGGAGATCAGCGGCCCCATGAACGGCTCGGGCACCTCGTCCCATGCACCGACACGCAGCCGCGCGGCTAGCGCCCGCACGCCAGCGACGATCGCCTCTCCGCCCGCGCCCTCCGGCACGATCAACCGCCGCGCGCACGAACAGCGCTGCCCGGCGGTCGCGTAGGCGGACTGCACGACCAGCGCCGCCACCGCCTCCGGCTCACCGTCCCACGCCACCAGCGGGTTGTTGCCGCCCAGCTCCAGCGCCAGGATCACGCCCGGCCGGTCCGCCGTCGCGCGCCGGAGCGACGCGCCCGCCGCTCCTGAGCCGGTGAACAACAACCCGTCGATGTCCGCCGCCGCCAGCGCAGCCCCGGTGTCGCGCCCGCCCTGCACCAGGTTGAGCACGCCCGCGGGCAGCCCGGCCCGCTCCCACAGCATAGCCATCCGCTCGCCAACGCCCGGCGTCAGCTCCGACGGCTTGAACACCACCGTGTTGCCCGCCAGCAGCGCGGGCATGATGTGCCCATTGGGGAGGTGGCCGGGGAAGTTGTACGGCCCCAGCACCGCCATCACCCCGTGCGGACGATGCCGCAACACCGCTTCGCCGAACGCCGCAGCTGTCCGACGCTCGCCCGCCCGCTCGGCCTGCGCGGCGACCGAGGCGGCCGCCTTCGCGATCATCGAGCCGACCTCCGCGTCCGCCTCCCACAGCGGCTTGCCCGTCTCTTCCGCCAGCGCCCGCGCGAACCCCGCGCGGGCGTCGGCGAGCGCGGCCGCGAACGCCTCGACGTGGGCGCGGCGCTCGGCGAGCGGCGTCCGCGCCCAGCCGGGAGCCCCCGCCCGCGCC
>CAXSEO010000016.1:0-13010 GCA_964235525.1 uncultured Sphingomonas sp.
CGCCGATGATGTCGGAGCCACTCGCCGTTTTGAAGCCCGGCCCTGCTCTTCTCAGTCTCAAAATTGACACAGCGATTCGCGAATCGGATTTCTCAGGAGATTCCTGTAAGAAGGTATGCGCTCCGAGTTCATCGGTCTCGCGGCACCAACATCATCGACTGCTCGCACCGACGTCATCGACCAAGCTCGATCATCATCGGTCGCGACCCGCCCCAGGCGTTTAGGCCGATGAAACGGTGGCTGGCCCGGTTTGTGGGCCCGCACGCCGCTCCGTGATCATCGGTGCGGGCAGCAACGCGATATCGCGAAGGCCGAACGGCTCGGAGATCATCGGTCACGATTGGAGGTTCGGAGAAGAATGTTTGCGTGAAACTGCCAATCGGGCGTAGCGGGACGTAAAATCTCCATTTCAGGACGCACGATGGCGAAGATACTCCCCTCCCCTGCCCAGCCAAGCAAGGCCTCTACCGATGATCTTGGTGTCCTCCACGGCAAAGCCATGACGATCTTAAAGCGGTTGCGAGACAATGCGCTCGATCCCGAGACTGGGCAGAAAAGGGGGCCGACTTTCGCGATCTCCAAGGCCGCGAAGCTGGTGGACCGCACCGCATCCGCCATCCGTGAGGCTGAGCGCGATAGTCGCCTTCCGGCGCGCGAGCGGACCGCTTCGGGACATCGGCTGCAATACTCGCTCGCCGATCTAAACCACATGCGTGAGGTGTTCCAAACGCGGCCTTGGCGACAGCCCGACGACCCGCCTGCGGTGATCTCGGTTTCCAACTTTAAGGGCGGGGTCGGCAAATCAACGATCGCGCTTCACCTTGCCCAGCATTTCGCCATCAAGGGCTATCGAACGCTCCTCATCGATTGCGACAGTCAGGCAAGCACGACAATGATGTTTGGCTACCGGCCCGACATCGATCTGGAAGAGAGCGATACGCTTTATGGCCATTTTCACGACCCCGAACTGCTCGGGGTTCGGTCGATCATCCGCAAGACGCACTTCGACGGGCTCGATCTCGTGCCCGCTAACCTGAAGCTTTACAATCTCGAGTATGAGATCGCCGCGCACCTCGCAGCGACCAAGAGTTTCGACATTATCGACGTAATCGCGGAGGCGATCGACAGCGTCGTCGACGAGTACGACATAGTCATCATGGACCCCCCGCCTGCGCTCGGGATGGTGTCGATGGCAGTGCTGCAGGCGGCGAACGCAATGGTCATTCCGATGCCGCCGAGCGTGATCGACTTCTCCTCGACCGTTTCGTTCATCGACATGGCGCGCACGACGATGGACCAGCTCGAACGGCTCGCCGGGCGGACGCGCCCGGCCTACAACTTCATCCGGGTGGTCGGCAGCCGCGTGGACGAAACCAAGTCGATGCACCGCGAGCTGCTGGCGATGATGCGCGACGTGTTCGGGGGGTCGATGATCAACTCGGTCATGCGCACAAGCGCCGAGATCGACAACGCCAGTTCGCGGATGAAGACGGTGTTCGAACTCGAGCGGCCGGTGACCTCGCACGAGGTCCATACCCGATGCGTGACCCAGCTGAACGCGGTGTGTGAGGATATCGAGCGCAATGTGCTGCGGACTTGGCCGAGCCGGGCAGGGGAGGTGGGGCTGTGAGCTGTTGCCACGTGGCAACCCGAGCCGGAAGGTGTGCTATTACAATGGCTTACAAGCGGACCGGCGGTATGCCGGTTGTTTGCCGGCCAACCGCTCGTCGAGTGCCCATCTGCTACTGCTCGACCATCGATCCGGCACGCCGCGAGTGGCTACGATGCCGGCCCACAATCACGAGTTGCCACGTGGCAACTCACCGTCGCGCCGCGCTCGCGAAAACGGGAGAGAAGAAGTGAGCAAGGGCAATAAGGGGTTCGGAGCGCTCCTGACCGAGGGGCTCGAGGACGTGGTCCAAACAGTGCCCCCATTGGCGGGGGAGAGGGTACTCGCAAGCCGCAGCCAGGCCCTCGCGCGGCTCGCGACGGGCAAGGTCGTCGCCGACCGCACCGAATTCATCGACCCTGCGCGCTGCCGGCCTTGGCGCATGCACAATCGCGATCTCGGCCACCTTAATGAGGAAAGCTGCCGCGACCTGATCGGCTCGTTCTTGGCTGCGAAGAAGCAGCGACTACCGGCGATTGTGCGCCGAGTTCGGGGGGAAGCTGACGTCGATTACGAGATCATCGCCGGCGTACGCCGGTGGTGGACGGTACGCTGGCTGCGCGAGCACCACCATGTCGAGTTCGAGTATCTCGTCACGATACAGTCGCTGACAGACGAGGAGGCGTTTCGCGTCTCCGATCTCGAAAACCGAGCCCGCAAGGATATAACCGACTGGGAGCGGGCACAGGAATATTCCGGCGCTCTGAACGAGTTCTATAACGGCTCGCAAAGCGAGATGGCGGAGCATATCAACGTCTCCAAATCCTGGTTGAGTCGGATGCTCGACGTCGCGCGACTGCCGGAGCCGATCGTCGCGGCTTTCCCCGACCGACACGACGTGACTGTGCGAATCGCGCGCGACCTGAAGCCGCTGACGGGCGACCCGGGCTCGATGCGAGCGATGGCGACGGAGGCGAAGGCGATCATATCGGCACGTGCCAAGGGCGAGGCGACGCTGCGAGCGAGCGAGGTAGCGAAACGGCTTATTGCCGCAACGCTGGCCCCACGCAAAGCGAGAGCGGTGCGGTCCGCAGTACAGGAGTACCGCAGCGCAGCGGATCGGCCGATGTTGAGCGTTATGCGGAGCGGGGCCAAGCAGGGGAGGGTGACCTTGACACTTCACCCGCGATCGGGTGCGGATAGAGCCGAAATATTGGCCGCGATTGAGCAACTGCTTTTTGAATGAACAACGAAACGCCCGCCGTGGCTCAGAGCAGTCCTCAACAGCGTGACGCGGTTGAACCTGTTCACGATCGCAACCCATCTCGCGAGAAGTGCGTAAGGGTGGACCATCTTACGAAGTTGGGCAGGCCGTATCCCTTCTAGGGTGTCGGCTACGCTTGCATTTCCGATGTGCAGGTGCGGACGTCCACCGATAACGAAATGAGCGCCGCTAGTCTATCCGGCACGGTAGGACGCTATAACTTCGCGATACACTCCTGCCTTTTGATGTATAATCACGGGCGGCCAAGCTCAGGGGACCTGGGGCCGGCGCTCTGCCTGAGTGCATAGACGAACACTCCAGGATCTCTCTTGATCGCCGAACTCCAGTAGTTAACTCGATCAAATTTAAGTCTGCAAGGGAAAGTCCGGTCTTACGCGATCAGAGTAAACCGCACCATCTATGTAGTCCACCATACTGTCGAGACCTAAAGGCGGAAGACGACTCGAGGCCGTCCTTTGGCCAAAGGTGCATACGTAGGAAGTTCGCGACGGCTTAGATCTTTTGCTGCCGCGAGTACTTGCGTCTCTCGCCTCGTATGCCAACAAGCGGTACCGATGCTCAAACGACTGCCCTCATCTAATGGCTGTCCAGCTGCGGCTTTGCGTACCCCGTGTCGTTCCTCTATCGTTTGCTCGATGATTGGGCAGGCGGATATCAGCCGAGCAGGTGGGGAAGGGATTAAACCGTCGTGCCGCGCCTGATCCACTCCGCCGATTGGCAGCTCGGCAAGCCGTTTGGGCGCTTTCCCCAGGAGGTCAGGACCGCGCTGGGCGAGGCGCGGTTCGACGCGATCGACCGCATCGGCGCGCTCGCCCGCGATCGGAACGCGGCTCATGTCATGGTGGCGGGCGACGTGTTCGACAGCACGGGCCCCGCTGACCGCGACGTCGTGCAGGCCGTGACCCGGATGGGCAAGGCTCCGTGCACCTGGTGGCTGATGCCCGGCAACCATGATCACGCGCGCTCGGACGGGCTGTGGGCGAGGGTGCGGCGCGCCGCCCCGCCGAACATCCGCGTGGTCGACACGCCCGAGCCGGTCGAGATGGAGGAAGGCGCGTGGCTGCTGCCCGCGCCACTCGAGCATCGTCGCACGCGCGAGGACCCGACCAGCGTGTTCGACGGCATGGCGACCCCCGACGGTATGGCTCGGATCGGACTCGCGCACGGCTCCGTGGTCGACTTCGGCGCGCGCGGCGAGGCGGACAACATGATCCCGCCCGACCGGGCGCAGCGCTCGGGGCTGGACTATCTGGCGTTGGGCGACTGGCACGGGTTCCTGACCATCGGCGACCGCACCGCCTATAGCGGCACCCCCGAGGTCGACCGGTTCGGCCGCGACGATCTGGGCGGGGTCGTTGTCGCTGACGTGCGGAGGGGCGAGCCGCCCGTGATCGAGCGGGTCGAGACTGGCCGCTACCGCTGGCTGGAACGGAGCTGGACCGTCGCGGGGCTTGATGGTTTCAAGCGCGAGCTCGGCGACTTGCGCCAGTCGCTCGATCAGGCGACGACGCTGGTCCGGCTCGTGCTTTCGGGTACCGCGTCTCTCGCCGACCGGGTCGCGATCCAGCAGGTCTGCGCGGACGATCTCGCGCACGCGCTACGCTGGTTCGACGTCCAGGATGCTGATCTGCTAGCCCAGCCGACCGAGGACGACATTGCCGCGATCGACATGCAGGGCACGCTGGCCGCGGCCGCCACGACCCTGAAAGCACGAGCGGCGAGCGGCGGGGCCGACCAGCAGCTTGCGGCCGCGGCGCTGGAGCGGCTCTATGTCGAGGCGATCCGGGCGACGGAACCGGCGTGAGGACAGCGTGAAGATCGTATCGCTCGAACTGAACAACTTTCGGCGCTTCCGCGCGCCACTGAAGCTCGACGGGTTCACCGACGGCCTGAACATCGTGGTCGAGCCGAACGAGACCGGCAAGTCGACGCTGCTGGAAGCGCTGCGCGCTGCCTTGTTCATCCGGCACTCGGCGAAGACCGAACTCACACGCTCCTATTGTCCAATCGGAGACGAGGTCGCGCCGCGCGTGTCGGTCGAGTTCGAGATCAGGGGCGACCGCTGGCAGGTCGAGAAGCAGTTCCTGCGCGGGCACAAGGTACAGGTCACGGGACCGCGCGGCCGGTTCGAGAGCGACGCGGCCGAGGAGCAATTGCAGGCGCTGCTCGGGTTCGAGCGAGGCAACAACAAGGGCACGGATTCGGAAACGCGCGGATCGCTGGGGCTGCTCTGGGTCGAGCAGGCGAGCGCGCTCCGGGTCGACGCGCCCAACCGGCTGGTGCGCGACAGCGTCCGCGCGGCGCTTGAAAGCGAGGTGGGCGCGATCACGGGCGGGCGCCGGTTCGAGCTGGTCCGGCAACGGGTGGAGGACGCCTATGGCGACCTCAGGACCGGCAAGCAGGGCAGGGCGACCGGCCGGCTGCTCGCCGCCGAGGAACGGGCTAGAGTCGCGCGCGAGCGGCGGGCCAGCCTGGAAGCGCTGGCCAAGGCCCATGACGAGACCCTGACCGAGCTGGAAAAGTCGCGGAACGAACGTCGCCGGGTCGAGCGCGAGCTGGGCGACGAGGAACAGGCCCGGCTGCGCGATCGGCTCGCGGACGACCTGAAGCTGGGCGAGTCGGCGGCCGAGCGCCTCGCGACCGCCCGGGCGCGGTTCGAGGTCGCAAACGGCGCGGTGGAGAGGATCGCCGACCGGCTGGCGGCCATTGTCGCTGCCGAGGGTGCGATAGTCACCGCCGAAGCCGCGCACCAGGGTGCGTCGGCGGCGATCAACGACCACGCGATTGAGCGAGGCGAGGCTGTCGCGGGCGAGCTTGACGCCCGCCAGAAGCTGACCTCGGCCCGTAACATGCGCCCCGCAGCCGAGCGGACCGCGACCGCGGCGCGCGAAGCAATCGCGCTCCACCATCGCGCCGCGGCTTTCACCCGCGCAAAGGAGCGGGTTGAAGGCCTGGAGGTACTCGAGTCCGAGCTGGCCGATCAGGAGCGAACGGCGGGGCAGGTGATCGCGCCCAAGGAGCTCCAGCAGCTCGCCGCGCTGGACAAGGCCGTGGTGGAAGCACGCGCGGTCGTGTCCGCTGGGGCTGTTCGGGTCGAGATCAGCAGCCGCGATGGTACCCCGGTCCGGGTCGCTGGCGAGCAGGCGGGCGACGGAACACGCGAGATCACCTCGGCGACGCTGATCGAGGTCGGCGAGCATGCCGTGATCCGGGTGATCCCGTCGGGCGTCGGCTCGGCGGCGGCTCAGCTCACGGTGGCTCAGAATGCGCTGGCGACCGCGCTGACCCGGCACGGGGTCGCGAGCTATGCGGATGCCGTGGCGCGCAGCGACGCGGGCAAGGCGGCGGGCCAGGCCGTGGCGGCGCTGAAGCGGCAGATCGGCACGCTCTGCACTGCCGATCCGGCCATTGGCCTTGCGGCGGGAGCTGCGGCGCTGCGCACGCTCGTGTCCAATGCCGCGCCGAGCGAAGTGGGGGAGGGGCCTCCAGTTGACCTCGCCGGTGCGGAAGCAGAGTTCAGCCGCTGCTCGGAAGCGGAACGGGCCGCCTCCGGCCGGCATGACGCGGCCATGATCAAGCTGCGCGCGGTCGAGGATGCCGCGCGCACGCTCGGCATCGCGCTCGCGGGCGCGGAGCGGGACCTTGCGAACGCGAAGGTTCAGCTGGCGTCCCTAACTCAGCCGAGGTCTAAGGCCGAGCTGGAGGGCGACCTCGCCGATGCCAGGCGTGAGCTCGCCGCGCGATTGCAGGGTAGGGACGCGGCCGAGCACGCGGTAATCGCGTTCGACGTCGAGCGGCTGAAGCTCAGGATCGCGAACATCGACAAGGCCACGGCAGGCGCGTCTGATCGCAGGATGGTCCTGATCGAGAAGATCGCCGGCCTGGAAGCCACGATCGAGAGCGAGGGCGCGAAGGGGCTGGCCGGTCAGGTCGACGCTGCGCGCGAGGAGGAAGCGGCCGCCGACCAAGCGGTGGCCCGGCTCACGACCGAGGCCGACACGCTGGAGCTGCTCCGCACGACCTTGCGCGACGCGCAGGAAACGGCGTCGCGGACGTTCCTGGGTCCGGTCACGAAGCGCGCGGTCCAGCATGTACGGCGCGTGCTGCCCGACTGCGATGTCACGTTCAGCGAGGAACTCGGACTGACCTCGATCATGCGCGGCGGCGTGTGCGAGGGATGCGGCGACCTCAGCCGTGGCACCCAGGAGCAGCTTGCCGTGCTGACCCGGCTGGCGTTCGCCGACATGCTGCTCGACAAGGGCGAGCCGGTGTCGCTGATCCTCGACGACCCGCTGGTTTATTCGGACGACGCGCGGCTGGAGATCATGACCGATATCCTGACCGTCGCGGCAGAGCGAATGCAGGTGATCCTGCTGACCTGCCGGGAGCGGGCGTTCCGGCATGTTGGGGGTACGCGGGTCATGATCGCGGCCTGACCCGGCGCCGGGCTGGTGCCCGGCCGAGCCCTGCTGGCAAGCACTGATCCAGGCTGCGTCCGCTACGTCCGTAGATGGGCTTGCGGTACGGGGAGGCTGGCGCATAAGTCGGAGGCCTGAAAGGTGTCGGGCGGCAACAGGGAGTGGATTATGGCCAGGTCGGCGGTGAAGCGCGGTGAGCAGGAAACCGCGGCTGCGGAGAAGAAGGTCAAGGCAACCGGCAAGCCCGCAGGCGGCGCGCGCGGCGGCATCACCGCCCCGGTGACCCCGTCGGCTGAGCTGGCCGCGATCGTGGGGAAGGGTGACCTGCCGCGCAGCGAGGTGGTCAAGAAAGTGTGGGATTACATCAAGAAGCACGATCTGCAGGACGCCAAGGACCGGCGTCAGATCAACGCGGACGACAAGCTTGAGAAGGTGTTCGGAAAGAAGTCCGCGAGCATGTTCGAGATGAACAAGCATCTGAGCGCACATCTTACCGCCAAGAAGGCCTGACCGGGTCGGAAACGGCCGACGGTGCAACGGAACGCCCTACCTGATCTGAAACTCCGAATGTGCGATTCTCCGGTATACTGGCGGAGGTAAACTATCCCAACAGAGTCGGTCGATTGAATAGCGGTATGGAAACGCGGCATGGCTTCTGAGGCTTGACGATCGGGGCAGGGCTGGCGCCGATGGAAGCCAAGCTCGTGGCCGAGCTGCCGGAGGAGCCGGGCTGGCAGTTCGAACGAGGGGATCATGACGGTGCTCGGCTCTACCCCGCCACGATGACAAATCGCAGGAGGCCTCGATCGTTGGCGAGGCGGTTCTTACCGTTCCTGCTACGGCGAGCCTCGCAAAGTGTGGCAACGGGTGCCACGCCCGACAAGGTCGCTGACGCGAACCGGCACGCCGAAGCCGAAGCGTTGCTGTCCGTCCTACCGGTGTTCGCCCGAGAAGAGTTCCGCCGCCGCGCCGCAGACGACGCGCTCCCGACCAGAGTGCCCGAATTGTTCGGAGCCGTGCGTTCCTGGCTGAACGGTACCGGCATCGCGCAAGGGCGCGGCGGTTACCCCGGCGGCCGAGGCAAGCCTGGCTGGACCGACTATGTCGCCGAACAGCGGCGCAGCGTTGCGGTGCTCGTCGCGCTGGTCGAGGCGTTCGGCGAAGCGCCGGGCGACGGCATGGCGGTCTTGCGCGACTACCAACGGGCGTTCCCCCCGGCCGAACGATGGTTGGGCGACGGCTACGAGCCGCACGTGGACGACGAGGCCGGCCGCCTCATCTATTCGTTGCCGGTCGACTCTAGCTTCTTGAGCGTGTCCTTCTCCTACGAGATCCTCCAGGCCGACCTCGACGTGCTGCTGAACGATCCCTACCGCCGGGCCGTGCTGGAGGTGGTGGCGCACACGGTGCTCCAGCGCTCGATGATTCGTGGCAATCCGGAGGTGAGCCCGCTTGATTTCCGCCGGCTCGTCGATCGCGCGCTGCACTCACCGCCGGACGCGCTGGCGGGCCTGGTCGCGGAGATCGACCGCGATCACAACATGAGCGTCGAGCATTTCGTCCGCGAGAGGATGAAGCGCCGCTGGACAGGCCCCGTCCAAGGCAACCTGCCTTGATTGGCCGGAGGCGTCCTTCGGCGCTTGTCCACAAGGATACGTCTGACAGACCTTGACCTAGGCAGGCCGGTAATGGAACATAAAGGGAACGATTCGAGTCTGTGCCCTTATGTCTTTCGCGCTCCAGTCATTGCCGGACAGCATCGCACGTCTCCGCGCCATTGCCACTCCTGTGCTCGACCACCGTACCATTCCGTTCGAGCTCAAGGCGCTCGACGACCGGCTCGCCGGCGGCGGCTTGCGCGCGGGCTCCCTCCATGAGGTAGTAGGCCGGACGTGCTCTCTTGCCGATGACGCTGCCGCCACCTTGTTTCTCGCCGGTATCGCCGCCCGCGAAGCGCGCTATGTCGGCGGTCCTGTCCTGTGGGTAAGCTGTCGTAACGATCTCTATTCTCCCGGCTTGGCGCAGGCAGGCCTGCTGTCCGCCGATGTGATCCATGCCCAGCCGCGCGACGACGACGCGCTTTTGGCGGTGGTCGAGGACGCCGTGCGCGACGGCACGCCGTCTGCCGTCGTCGCCGAGGCCAGCAAGCTCTCCATGGTTGCGTCACGACGGCTTCAGCTGGTCGCGGCCGACGCGGACCTGCCTGTCCTGCTGCTGCGACGCCATCGCCGCCGGGACCAGGATCCACTTGCCGAAGCATCCGCTGCGTGGACGCGGTGGCGGATCGCCAGCGAGCCGTCGGCGCGCCTTGACGTCGCGGGGGTGGGGCGAGCGCGGTGGGCCGTCGAGATGGCTCGGCAACGGGGCGGCGAATCCTTTTCCCTGATCGTGGAGGGCAGCGATGAGACGGGTCGTCTCGCTGTTCCTGCCGCACTTAGCCGTCGAGCGGCTGAGACGGCTGGAACGGCCCGCATCGCGGCTGCCTGAGGTTCCGGCCCTCCAGCTCCCTGTTGACGGTGATCCGGGCGCTTGTTCGGTGCCCCGCAGCCGGGGCTGGCGGCCGGGCGCGCGCTGGGCACGTGCCGAGACGCCGACACGTGGCGAACTCGAGCAACAGATCGCCGCGCTACCCCGACATGCTCGACCTCCTATGCGCGAGCTGGGCCGGCGATCGGAGGCGGCCGACCATCCGTTCAAGCAAGCAGCCACCGTGGCAGGCGACGATGTGCCTAATGGAGCCACGGCACAGGCCCAAGCTCCGCTGGCGCTGACTGGAAAGGTGGGCCGGTGCGACGAGATTGTTGCCGCGTGCAGCGCGGCGGCGGCACTCGGCATTCGAGTCGGTATGGCCGCAACCCATGCGCGGGCGCTGGTATCGGACCTAGATTTCCGGCCCCACGAGCCCGATGCCGATGCGCGCTTGCTCGATCGCCTCGCGTTATCGGCCGTGCGGCGCTGGTCGCCGATCGCGGCGGCCACACCACCCGATGGGCTATGGCTCGATCTGGCGGGGTGCGATCATCTCCATGGTGGCGAGGAGCGCTTCTGTCTCCGCCTGCGGACCTTCTGTGAGCGGGCGGGCTTCACCGCACGGGTCGCCGTAGCGGACACGGCGGGGGCCGCGCATGCGCTGGCGCGCTTCGCCCAGGCCGAAATCACCATCGTCCCGCCCGGCGATACGGTTCGGGCACTCTTGCCGCTGCCGCTCGCCGCGCTGCGGCTGAGCAGCACCGCGCTGGGCGCCGCGCGCCGCTTCGGCTTCGAGACCGTGGCCGACCTCCTGCCGGTAGCGCGCGGACCGCTCGCGCGCAGGTTGGGACTGCCCGCGATCACGCGCCTCGATCAAGCGCTCGGAAGCGTCGCCGAGCCGATCGCCCCGCGCGAGGACGCGGCTGTGCCGATGGTGGAGCGGCGGCTCCTGGAGCCGATCGGCACCGCGGAGACAATCGCGCGGGTGATGGAGGATCTGCTCCAGGAACTAGCAGGAGTTCTCCGGGAAAGGGGGTTGGGGGTCCGATCCCTGCGGCTCCGTGGCTTGCGTGTCGACGCCACCGAACAGGTGATAGCGATCGGCACATCGAGGCCCACGCGCGAAGTGTCGCATCTTCTCCGGCTGCTTAAGCTACGGATCGAGCGGATCGACCCCGGCATGGGGGTGGAGCAATTCTGGCTCATTGCACCGCATACCGAGCCGCTCGATGCCGTCGACCTCGGTGCGGTGCTGGCGGGCGAGACGATGGGGCGTGATCCTGCGCGCCTCGTCGATGTCGTCGCGGGCCGCATCGGGCCAGGTGCGGTGTTTCGGGTCGCGCCCGTCGAGAGCCATGTGCCGGAGCGAGCCGTCATCCGCACCGACCCGGTCGACCTACCCGGAACCTGGCCCAGTTGGCGACGACCGGTCCGCCTGTTCACCCGGCCGGAGCCGCTATCGCGCGTGATCGCCTTGCTCCCCGACCAGCCACCGCGCCGATTTGAGTGGCGCGGGCGCGCCTACAAGGTCGTCGCCGGCGACGGTCCCGAGCGGATCCACGGCGAATGGTGGCGCCGCGACGCGGAAGTTTGGGCGGTCAGGGACTATTACCGCGTCGAGGACGTCGAGGGGGGACGCTACTGGGTCTTCCGTCGTGGCGATGGGGTAGAGAGCGACACCGGTGATCTCACCTGGTGGATGCACGGCGTGTTCGCATGACGGATGCAGTCTTCGTCGAGCTGCAGCTGCTCACCCATTTCTCGCTGCTGCGGGGCGCATCAAGCCCGGAGGAGCTTTTCTCTGCCGCGGCGCTGCTCGGCTACCCGGCGCTTGGCGTCGGCGACATCGGCACCGTCGCCGGCGTGGTGCGCGCCTGGGAGGCGCAGAAGGCGACCGGCGTCCGCTCGATCCCCGGCACGCGCGTCGATCTCGCCTGCGGGCGTCACCTGATCCTTTACCCGACGAACCGGCGAGCCTGGTCGCGGATCACACGCCTGTTGACGGTCGGGAAGCGGCGGGCAGGAAAGGGCGGTTGCCTTCTCCACTGGGACGACCTCACACCCTGGTCCGAGGGCATTATCGCAATCCTGCTGCCGCACGAGCCGGACGAGGAGAACCTCGCCGCGCTCGCCGACCTGAAGATAGTCTACGGCCGCCGTGGTTATATGGCGCTGTTCCAGCGCCGCCGCCCGGACGACGCGGTCCGCATCGATGCGCTTGCGCGGCAGGCAGGAGGTGCCGGCGTCCGCGCTGTCGTCACAGGCGACGTCCTCTATCACGCACCAGAGGCCCGCCTACTCCAGGACGTGGTGACCGCAGTGCGCGAGAAGTGCACCGTCGATGAATTGGGCTACCGGCGCGAGGTCAATGCCGATCGGGCGCTGAAGCCACCGGAGGAGATGGTCCGCCGCTTCCGCGATTATCCGGACGCGCTGCGCGCCAGCGTCGACATCGCCCAGGCTTGCTCCTTCGACCTGGGCGAGCTTGCCTACCAATATCCGCACGAGCGCGTGATCGAGGGACTTACAGCTCAGCAGGCGCTCGAGCAGCTCGCGAACGACGCCCTCGACCGGCTGTTCAACGGCAGCGCGCCGCAAGCCTACCGCGATCAGATCGCTCACGAACTACAGCTGATCGGGGAGCTGGGCTACGCGCCCTATTTCCTGACCGTGCACGCAATCGTGGGCGAAGCGCGGAGACGCGGCATCCTTTGCCAGGGTCGCGGCTCGGCCGCTAATTCGTGCGTCTGCTTCGTGCTCGCCATCACCAGCATCGATCCGATCAAGCACGAGCTGCTGTTCGAACGCTTCGTCTCGGGCGAGCGCCGCGAGCCGCCCGACATCGACGTGGATTTCGAGCACGAGCGACGCGAAGAAATCATTCAGTGGATTTACGAAACCTATGGCCGCGATCATTCCGCCCTCACGGCTGTCGTGCAGCGATACCGTGCGCGGGGCGCGGTCCGCGACGTCGGGAAGGCGATGGGTCTTCCGGAAGATCTGACCTCGTCGCTCGCAGGCCTCGTCTGGGGGTGGTCGGCCGAAGGCGTTGGCCAGAAACAAGCCGAGGAGCTCAACCTCGACATCGCCGATCGCCGTCTACGTCTAACCCTTGATCTCGCCCGCAAGCTGATCGGCGTGCCGCGGCACATGAGCCAGCATCCGGGCGGTTTCGTCCTCACGCATGATCGCCTCGACGACCTGGTGCCGATCGAGCCCGCGGCAATGG
>CAXSEO010000017.1:0-12763 GCA_964235525.1 uncultured Sphingomonas sp.
TCGACGCGGACTGCCCAACCTGTCCGGTCGGGGAAGATGCGGCCACTTGCGACAGGGGCAGCGCAAACGTGCCGTTGTAGCGCGGCATCGGCGCGCTCGCATCGGTCGACGTGGTCGCCACCGCGCCTTGAACGAACGGGATCACCGATGTGACAACCGCGGCCGCAGCCCCGACGACCACGCCAGAGCCCGAGGGCAATGCCGGAACCGTGATCGGCGGCGCGGGTGGAGGTGGCGTGTTCGGGAAAGGCACAGCGCTGGAGGTAACCGGAGCGACGACGGCTTGGGCGGACGGGACCGGCGTGCCCGGGTCCGGCAGCGGCTCGCCCTGCTTCGCGGTCGCCTGACCGGTCGACGAGGAGCGATCGATGCGCGGACCAGCCGCGCCGGCGATCGACCGCGCACGCCAGCCCGGGGGCGAGACGGCAGCATTCGGCGCGCTTGCCACCTTGGCGACCGTGAGGCCCGCGCTTGGCGCGGGAGGCTGGCCGGGTGCTGCGATTCGTGTCGGCATGGATAGCAGGCCGGGCGAGCCTGCGGGCACAGTCCGCGCCTTGAAGTCAGCACTGCCCGACGCGGCGTGGTCAGTTTTGATCTCCGGCGCGGATCGATCCCCGTCCGGCACTGCAGTGTATGTCGACGGATCCAGCGCGGCCGAAGCGCTGACCGGTCCTACAACTACCGGGGGCAACGGTTCGGAGCGGTCGAGGACGGGCGAGCCGCGCTCACCCATGACGCTACGCGGCTGCGTATCGACGGTTCGAGACCCGCCGCCCGCCCCCATGCTGGCTATGCCACCGGAAGCGGCGCGCTTTGACGGATCGCCGCTTTGGGTAAGTTCCGCGACGCCCGCACGGGTCGCAACCGGCGATTGACCGTCCGGCGCGGTCGGTCCGGCTGGAAGCGCCGCCACGATCGCAGCTGGCTCAAGCGGCGGGGCCGAGGCATCGGCGGAGCTGCCCGGTCGCGCCTCCACCACCGTCAGCATGCCTCCTAAAAAAGCAGGTCCGACCGCGCCGCCGCTGCCGGAGACTGCCGCGTTACCCCTAAATGTGCTAGAGAGGGCATCACGGTCGTTCGACGAGCCTGACGCTGCCG
The DNA here is from genome assembly GCA_964235525.1 of uncultured Sphingomonas sp. Lineage (GTDB taxonomy): Bacteria > Pseudomonadota > Alphaproteobacteria > Sphingomonadales > Sphingomonadaceae > Sphingomonas. Next base: position 1,099 of record CAXSEO010000017.1, read on the forward strand.
CGACGCCTTCCGGGAAGCGAGGCTTGTATCGCACCGGGCCCTCGGAAGCTGTAACTTGCACTACCCGCTCAGCTTGCGCTCCGGCCTGCTGCGCACCCGGGGCACGGCCGCCGGCATCGACGATCGCGCTCGACGGATCGAAGGCGTCGGGCGCGGTTGGGTCGGGAAGTCGGTCAGGCACGGCGAAGCCTGCGCGCTCCTCCAGGTCCGCCGTCCCGAGTCGCCGCCCGAGGCTCGCGAGCATCTCGGGCGCGACCGTTGGGACGGACACTCCGGGCGTCCGCACGCGCGGCGGTAGGCAACGATCAGCAAAACCAGTCACCCCGACATCGGGTGCGGCCCTGACGTTCTCGTCAGCAGCGACTGGCGGCGCGTCGAGGGCACCAGACATCGTCCCGTTGTCGTCCGCCTGCGTCGGAGGAGGTGCGGGGTCGGGCGCGATGCTTCGGCTTGTCACCGGCACAACCGTGCCGCCGTCGACGGCAAGCATCGGCCGGGCTCCTAGGGCGGTCGCCAGCGGTTCGAGCAGCGCCGCGAACGTGTTGGTCGGCGCGCCTCGCGCGAGCGCAGGGACCGCGCCGGTCGGTGCGGTCGTGAGAAGCAATGGGGAGATCAGCGTAGGCGGCATGTCTATCGCCGATCAGCAAGGATCGTGCCGATCGCGTTGCACGGCGGGCGCGTCGTCCGGCGCGCGGCGGGCGTCGTCTCGCGCGGCGGCCTCCGCCCGCGCGCGCAGCTTCTCGACGGCGGTGCGGTCGCGCTTCGCTTCCGTCACGCGCTCGGCGGCGCGATCCGATTGCGCGGCGGCGGCGCTTGCCCGCGCTTGGGCGTTGAGCGCGGACTGATGCAGCCGCTCGCGGAAATGCGCGGTCGCGGTGAGGCCGGCGGCGGTGCCGGGGCCGACCGCCGGTGCCACCTCCGCCGCCAGTTGCGCGACGCGCTCGCCGAGCCTGCGCTCCGCGTCTGCCTTGTCCCGCGCCCGCGCGTGGTCCGCCTCGGCGAGCCGCACCTGCACCTCGCGCACGCGGTGGACGCGCGCGAGCTGGCTAGGCGTCACCGAACACGCCCGTCAGCTCGGCGACGGCGACGTCGAGCGGCACGCGCTCGTTCTCGTCCTGCCGGATGTATTCGATGATCGCGCCGTGACAGGCGAGCGCGGCGTCGATCCCCGCGTCCGCGCCCGGGCGGTACGCGCCCATCAGCACCAGGTCGCGATGCTCCTCATAGGTGGCGAGATGCCGCCGCAGCACGCGCGCGGCGCGCAGATGAGCAGGGGCGGCGACGTCGGTCATCACCCGGCTGACCGAGGGGCCGAGGTCGATTGCGGGATAGACACCGCGCTCGGCCAGCGCGCGCGACAGCACGATGTGGCCGTCAAGGATCGAGCGCGCGGCGTCCACCACCGGGTCGTTGCCGTCGTCGCCGTCCGCAAGGACGGTGTAGATGGCGGTGATCGAGCCGCCGCTGGCGACGCAGGCACCCGCGCGCTCGACGAGGTTGGGGAGCATCGCGATCGCCGACGGCGGATAGCCGCGCGCGCTCGCGGGCTCACCCAGCGCCAGGCCGATCTCGCGCCCCGCATGGGCCACGCGGGTCAGCGAATCGAGGATCAGCAGCACGCGCTTGCCCTCTGCGCGAAACGCTTCGGCGATCGCGGTGGCGCGCATCGCACCCCGGATGCGGAGCACCGGCGAATGGTTGGCAGGCACCGCGACCACCACTGAGCGCGAGCGCGCGTCGCCCGCCAGCTTGGTGGCGAGGAAGTCCGCGACCTCGCGGCTGCGCTCGCCGATCAGGCCGACGACCACCACATCGGCCTCGGCGGCGCGGACCATCATGCCGAGCAGCACCGACTTGCCGACGCCCGAGCCCGCCATGATGCCGACGCGCTGCCCCTGTCCGATCGTCAGCAAGCCGTTGATCGCGCGTACGCCCACGTCCATCGGCGCGAGCACGCGACCGCGATCGAGCGGCGATTGCAGCTTGCCCGCCAGCGGCCAGCGCCCGGCACCGCGGATCGGTCCGAGCCCATCGATCGGCTTGCCCGCGCCGTCGACCACGCGGCCGAGCAGCGCCGCGCCGACCTCCGCCTCGCCGGGCGCACCGATCGCGCGGACCGGCGCCTGCGGGAGCAGCGGCGCGGGGCCGCCAAGGTTCATCAACAGCGTGCGCGCGTTGCGGAACCCGATCACCTCCGCCTCGACGCTGTCCCCGACCGAGCACACCGTGCCGACCGGGAGCGAGAGACCGACCGCCTCCATGAGCAACCCGTCGCAGGAGGACAGGCGGCCGGAGATCGCGGGCTTGGGCGTGAAGTCCGCGCGGCTGAGGCCCGAGAGGTAATCGGCGGCGAAGGCGGTCAGCACCCCGGCACCGCGACCTTGTTGACCGCCCCCGCCAGCTGTTCGAGCCACAGCGCGGGGCCGTCCTCCACCACCGTCGAGGCGGATTCGAGCACGAAGCTCCCGCGCGCCACGCCCGCGTCGCCGACCGCGAACAGGTTGCCGGGCAGTCGCCCGTCCAGCAGCGTCACGTCGTCGGGATGCACCCGCAGCAACGCGGACTCGCTCGCGTCTGCGAGATGGTCCGCCGCCTGACTGACCCGGCCCGCGAGCAGCTCGGGCGAGACACCGACCTCGCCGACCAGCTTGCCGACCAGCAGCAGCACCGTGTCGCGCAGCTGCGCCGCGATCGCCTCGCGGTCGATCGGCTGCCCGGCGGCGAGCCGGTCGAGCAACCCGGCGAGCAGCGCGCGGTCGCGCTCGCCCGCCTCGTCCACCGCCGCGCGCGCGGCGGCGAGTCCCGCCGCGTACCCGGTCGCGTGCGCGGCCGCGAACGGGTCGCCCTGCGGTGGCTGGTCGAGCGAGGGGTCGAGCGGGTCCCAGCCCTCGGTCGGGTTGCGCGCGCGGTCGGCGGGCGCGAAATGCTTCGGTCCGGCCGGCGCTTGCGGCGCAAACGACACCGGCGCGGCAGGCGCGGGCGCGACCGCCGCGAATCCCGTCGGCGTGGGCGCGAACGCGCGTCCGAACGCCTCGTCAGACAGCGAATGGCGCGCGGTAAACCCGGCCGTGAACTCAGACATAGTCGTCGTCACCGCCGCCCATCTGGAGCGCGCCGTCCTTGGCGAGCCCGCGCGCGATCTGGATCACCACCTTCTGCGCCTCGAGCACTTCGGCGAGCTTCATCGGCCCGCGCGCCTCCATCTCGTCGCGGATGCCGTCGGCGGCGCGCGCGGACATACAGCCGAGGAACCGATCGCGCACGCCCGCGTCCACGCCCTTCAGCGCGCGGGTGAGCACGTCCGTGTCGAGGTTGCGGATGAGAACGCCGAGATTCTTGTCGTCCATCTCCAGCAGATTGTCGAACACGAACAGCGCTTCCTCGATCTGCTTGGCGGTGTCCTTGTCGATCTTGAACAGCTTGGGCATCACCCGCTGCTCGGTCGCTTTGCGCGCGCCCGACAGGATTTTGGCCGCCTCGCGCGTGCCGCCGAGAGTCAGCGCCGCGCCGCTCCGTGCACCGCCCGCGCGACCGGCAAGCATCGCCTGCAGCGTCTCCATCGCCTCCGGGGTGACCGGGCCGAGCCGCGCCACGCGGTGCAGGATGTCGGGCTGCACCGCGTCGGGCAGCAGCTCCAGCACCTCGCTCGCGAGTCCCGGGTCGAGGTTGGCGATCAGCACGGCGGCGATCTGCGGGTGCTCCTTGTCGATCATGCCCGCGATGTCGCACGCGTCGAGCCACTCGAGCGCCTCCAGCCCCGCGCCGGCTTGCGCGGGCGCGATCCGGGCGAGCACGCCCTCCGCCTTGCCGGGCCCGAGCGCGCGGGTCATCACCGCCTCGACGCGCGGCTTGGTGTCGAAGCCGATCGCGGTGCGCGCGCGCGCGCTGCCGACGAAATCGTCGAGCACGTCCGCCACGTCCGTCTCGCTGACGTCGGCGACCGCGAACATCGCGCGGCCCAGCTCGCGCACCTCATCGGGGTCGAGCTTCTGGAGGATCGCGGCGGCCTCTTCCTCGCCGACCAGCATCATCAGCACGGCGGCGCGCTCGACGCCGCTATAGCCGCTCATTTCGCCCCCGCCTTCATCATGTCCCGCACCGCCAGCGCCGCGCGCGCGGGATTGTCGCGGGTGAAGCCGCGCACGGTCGCGATGCGGTCGTCGACCCCGTTCGCGCGTTCGAGTTGGTCGAGCGTCACCGGCGCGGCGACGGCGGCATCATCGCCCACGACGGGACCGGCAAGGGCGACCGGCGCGGCCTCCTCGCGCTTGGCCATCAGCGCTCTGGCGAGCGGACGGACGCCGAGCAGCAGCACCATGAGCGCGATCGCGATCGCGGTCAGGTTGCGCGCGATTACCGGAAGCCAGCCGCTCTCATACCAGGGCTGCTTGCTGTCGAGCGCGGCGGCCCCGGCGAACTTGCGGCTGATCACCGTTACCTGATCGTTGCGGGAAGCGTCATAGCCGACCGCACTCTTCACCAGATCGTTGATCTGCTGCAGTTCCAGCGCGTTGCGGCGGCCCTTGTCCGGGTCGCGCAGCAGCACCGCGACGCTCAGTCGCTTGATGCCGCCCGGCGCGCCGCGCGTCACCGAGACTTCGCGGCCGAGGTCATAGGCGCGCTGGAAGCTGTCCGACTGCTTCTGCGGATCGGGCGCGGTCGCGCCGGCGGCGGGGCTGGGGACGGGCGTCGGCTGCTGGACGGTGCTAGCGACCGGCGGCGTGTTGCTGAGCGCGCCGGGGATGCCGCCGGGCGTGGCCGCGCCATCCTTCTGGTTGCCAGTCCACTGCCCGGTTTCGGCGCGGAGCGCGCCCGCCTTGTCATAGCTTTCGCGCGTCGCCTGGGTTTCGTCGAGATTGACGTCCGCCTGCACCTCGGCGGTGAAGTTGTTCGCGCCCACCAGCGGCGTGAGCAGCTGCACCAGCTGCGTACGGACCTTGTCCTCGACCCGGCGCTGCGCATTAAGGCGTTCCGTCCCGGCGCTGTCGCTTGTCCCATGGGTGAGCAGCGCGCCCATCTGGTCGACCACCGTCACCGCGTCGGGCTTCATGCCCGGCACCGACGAGGCGACGAGATTGACGATCGAGGACACCTGCGCGTCGTCGAGCGAGCGGCCCGGGTTGAGTTTCAGGATCACGCTCGCGGATGGGGCGGCGTTGTCGCGGACGAACACGCTCGCTTCCGGTGTGGCGAGATGGACCCGCGCCTGCGCCACCGCGTCGATTTCGCCGATCGAGCGCGCGAGTTCGGTCTCGCGCGCCTGGCGCAGCCGCTCGCCTTCGACCGCGCGGCTGACCCCCATCGGCAGCTGGTCCAGGATCGCGTAGCCGCCGGGGGCCGCCTTGGGCAGGCCCTGACCCGCGAGCAGCATCCTGGCGCGGCTGAAATCGTCTTCGCCGACGGTCAGCGCGCCGGTGCCCTCGTCGAGCTTCGAGCGGATGTTCGCCTGGTCGAGCGCAGAGACCACCGCCGCCTTGTCCGCGTCGGGCAATCCGGTGAACAATGTTTTCTGCGTCGGGGTCGACAGCGTCAGCCAGGCGAGCGCGGCCGCGCCGATCAGCGCCACCAGCAGCGCCATCGGCAGCGAGCGGCGGACGGCGGGCTGCGCGAGCAGGCCCCGGATCTGGCGCAAGGGGTTGGCGAAACGCTCGGGGAGCGCGGCGGCGGGGGCGGGGACCAGCGCGCTCATCTCAGACTGGCATGCTCATGATGTCCTTGTAGGCGGATAACAGCTTGTTCCTGACCTGCAGCGTCGCCTCGAACCCGACCGAGGCCTGCTGGCGGGCGAGCATCACCTTGGCGATATCGACCGTGTCGCCGCGTTCGTACGCTTCGGACAGCTGGTTGGCCTGCACCTGCCCCGCGTTCACGTTCTTCAGCGCGCTCGTCATCGTGTCGGCGAAGCTGGTCGCGGGTGCGCCGGTCGGCGCGGCGGTGGTGCCCGCGTTGGCGCGGCTGAGCGCGGCATTCTTTTCCAGGATCTGCGCGCGGAGCGCCATCACCCGGTCGACGCCCATCGGCCCCGTAATCGCGCTCATGCCGACGCGCTCCGGGCGATGTCGTCACCCTGTTCGCGCGCACGGGCAAGGCGATAGCGGAGCGTCCGTTCCGAGATGCCGAGCCGCCGCGCGGTCTCGATGCGGCTGCCGTTGCATTGGCGCAGCGTCTCGCGGATCGCGGCGAACTCGCTGATCTGCACCACCTTGCCGAGCGTGGAGGGCATTTCGGCCACGGGTGGGACGGTGCGCGTGGGCCGGTCGAACACGATGTGATGAGGCTCGATTGTGTCGCCGCCCGCGAACAACAGCGCGCGCTGGACCACATTCTCCAGCTCGCGGACATTGCCCGGCCAGTCGTGCCCGAGCAGTACCTCGATCGCTTCGGCGCTGGGCCAGGGTATTACGCTGCGCGTTCCGGCATGGCGCAGGATCATCGTCGCGGCGAGCGCGGGAATGTCCTCCGGCCGCTCGGCGAGCGGCTTGGTGGCGAGCGGAAACACTGACAGGCGATAGTAAAGGTCGGCGCGGAAGCGCGCGGCGGCGACCTCGTCGAGCAGATCGCGGTTGGCGCAGGCGATCACCCGCACGTCGATCGGCTGCGGCGTGGTCGCGCCGAGCGGCACCACCTCGCGCTCCTGCAACACCCGCAGCAGCTTGGCCTGGAGCGCGAGCGGCATTTCCGCGATCTCGTCGAGCAGCAGCGTGCCGCCGTCCGCCGCACGAAAAAAGCCTTCGCCGCCCGACGACGCGCCGGTGAATGCGCCCTTCTGGTGGCCGAACAGCAGCGCCTCGAGCATCGACTCCGGGAGTGCGGCGCAGTTGATCGCGATGAACGGCTTCGACGCGCGGGCGGAGCTGAGATGGATGGTGCGCGCGAGCACCTCCTTGCCGGTGCCGGTCGGGCCGTTGATCAGCACGGTGATGTCCGCCTGCGCGACCCGCTCCGCTAGCGCGAGCAGCGCGAGGCTCTCGGGGTCGGCGGCGGTGGGCAGCTCCGGCCCGGCGATCAGCGCGCGTGCGAAACCCTTGCCGACCGCCTCGTCGTCGGCGGTCCAGCGCAGCCGCGCGGGGTTGCCGCCCCGCGACGGCTCGACGCGGCGCGGCCCTTCGCCGACCACCAGCGTGCGCGCGGGCGCGGTCACCGGCTCGCCCTCCGCGACGAGATAGGTATCGGCCCGCGCCTCCTCGCCGACCACCGCGAAGCCCTGCGCGCGCAAGGACGATATCAGCGTGTAGCGGGTGCGGAGCAACTGGGCGGACGGGCGGATCGATCGCATGGACATTCCCTCGTTGGCGACGGGCATGCGCGAGCGGTGGTAAAACAGGCGTTAAGGCTGTTCGGCGCTCGCGGATTTCTTTCCCACGCTTGCGCGGCCGGCGCGAACTTTCTCGCTAAAGTCCGTCGCGAGGCGGCCGTTACTCACCTTGGCGGCTCGGCCCTTCCGTCGTTGGGGGCGGCGGGGAGCCGCAGTCACAACGGAGAACTTTCATGACCGTGATCGCAACCAACATCTCGGCGCTGCGCGCCGCCAATGCGTCCACCTCGGCGCAGGGCATGCTGTCCAACGCGATGGAGCGCCTGTCGACCGGCAGCCGCATCAACAACGCCAAGGACGACGCGGCGGGCCTCGCCATCTCGAACAACATGACCGCCCAGATCAAGGGCATGAACCAGGCGATCCGCAACGCGAACGATGGCGTCGCGCTGGCGCAGACCGCCGATGGCGCTCTGGGCGAAGTCAGCAACATGCTCCAGCGCATCCGCGAGCTGGGCGTGCAGTCGGCTTCCGGCACCTACAGCGCCGACGACCGCGCCAACATGAACACCGAAGTGTCGCAGCTCACCACCCAGATCTCGTCGGTGATTTCAGGCACCAAGTTCAACAACGTGGCGCTGTTCGGCGCGACAGACACGACCGTTAACATCCAGACCGGGGCCGGTGCCAGCGACCAGGTCGCGCTGACGATCAGCGGTATCGACACGTCGACCTACGCGACGAACTTCGACGTCAGCACGGCCGCCAAGGCGGGTACGACGCTCACCAGCGTGGACGCCGCGCTTAAGTCGGTGAACACGACGCGCGCCTCGCTGGGCGCGGGCGAGAGCCGGTTGAGCTCGGTGGTCAACAACCTGACCAGCAATGCGACCAACCTCACCGACGCGCGCAGCCGCATCCAGGATACCGACTTCTCGGCCGAGACCGCCAACCTCGCCAAGGCGCAGATCCTGAGCCAGGCGTCGACCGCGATGCTCGCCCAGGCGAACCAGAGCCAGCAGGGCGTGCTGAAGCTGCTGCAGTAAGGCGCGCCGGTGCGGCAAGCGAAGCGTGTCGCACCGGTGCGCCCGGCCGGCGGGTCGGCATAGCCGAACCCGTCCGACGACGCGGGATTTACTCCCGCGTCGGGCCTGGCAGGATAAAGTACGTTCGTCCCACCGTTCCGGTGTCGGCCCCCAATGATGCCGGGGTCGCTGGGGCGGACACGAGGACCCCGGCGGCTCGCAAAGCCGCCGGGGTTTCAGTCGATGACGCGGCGGTGCTTCGGACCTTCCGTCACTCTTGTCGCGGCAGCCGTCCGTGATGTCGTAACAGTCACCCTGCTCCGCCACGAAGATGTGCTTCTTCAGCCGCGTCCCGGTCGGCCCGTCCCACGCTCCCATCGCGACCGCGACCCAGCGCGATGCAGGGGCTCCCAGAACAGCAACGAACCGCAGACCGAGCAGAACCCGCGCGGATGTTCTCGGACGAGGCGAACCAGCGCAGCGCTGTCGTGTCCTCGATCCTGAGCGCAGCCTTGGGCACGTCCGTTGACGTGAAAAAATGGCCGGATTGCTTGCGGCAGGCGCGGCAATGGCAAGCGTCAGGGGGCGGCAGTTCTTCGGCGACCTCGAACCGAACCGCGCCGCACAAGCAAGAGCCGCGATGCACGGGCGATCTTCAGACGCCAACGCCGGTCAAATGCAGCACACCCTTGCCGGGCAACTCCACCCGGAGCTCAAGCGTCCCGCCCGCCGCCTCGACGAAGCGGCGCAGGGTGGAGAGGTACAGGTCGGTCTGTTTCTCCATCTTGTGCACCGACGGCTGCTTGATGCCGAGCGTCTGCGCGATCTGCTCCTGGCTGCGCTCGGCGAGTTGGCGAAACGCCTGCAGGCCTTCAACCTCGGCGACGATCTCGGCCGCGCGTGCTTCGATCCTGGCCCGACGCGCTGGCGGCAGCACGGTCATGATCTCGTCCAAAGTTCGGGTCATCTACTATTCTCCGCCTCGGCAAGCTTTTCTAAATGTGCGTTGGACCGCATATTCGCTCTGTCGATCAACGACGTATAGAAACGTCGTTGCGACACGCCGCTCTTGTCGGCCGCGACCAGAACCACAGCCTCGCGCTTTGGATCGAAGGCGAACGCAGCCCGCCAGACGCCGCCATCGGCGCTGAACCGCAGCTCCTTCATGTTCGCATGACGGGATCCCGACAGCGTGTCGACATGCGGTCTCCCCAGCAGCGGACCAGCGGCAATCAATGATGTGAGCAGCACGAGCAACCCGTCCTGAACCGTCTCGGAAACGCTTGATACTCGGGATCGAAGTCTTCGTGAAACCGCACGGTCCAAAGCACCTAGCGCCCGTAACAGAGCCGCTCCTCGCGGTCCATAGCCTTCCAGCTATGCCGCCACACTAGCTTAGAGGCGGACGGTCAACGCCTTCCGCAACCGCGCGAACGCCGCCGCCTTGATCTGGCAGACCCGGGCCGCGCCGACGCCGAGCACCTCGCCGATCTCCTCGAGGTTCAACTCCTCGACATGGTAGAGCTGGATCACCAGCGCCTCGCGCTCGGGCAGCGCGGCGACGGCGGCGGCGAGCGCATCGCGCTGGTCCGCCTCGGCGAGCCGGTCGAACGCGCTCGGCTCGTCGCTGGCGAACCAGGGCTGGTCGTCGGCATAGAGTTCGTCGATCGATTCCATCCTGACCGCCTCCGCCGTATGATAGTCCGCGCGCAGCCGCTCGACCGTGACGCCGAGCCGCTCGGCCACCGCCGCGTCGTCCGGCGCGCGGCCGGTCTCGCTTGTGAGCGAGCGCACCGCCTCCGCGTACGCGCGCCGCCGCCGCATCGCGCCGCGCGTGCTGGTCGCCTGGCGGCGCAGTTCGTCGATCATCGCGCCGCGGATGCGGGTGGTGAGATAGCTCTGATAAGCGGGGTCGCCCGCCTCGCCCGCGCCCGCCGCCTCGACCAGCGCGACCAGCCCGACCTGGACGAGATCCTCGACCTCGACCGCGGTGCTCATCGCGCCGTGGACGTGCCACGCCAGCCGCCGCACCAGCGGGAGATGGCGGCGCACCAGCGCCTCCGCGCCGCGCTCGCGCGGGCGGTAGGTGAGCGGGGTCGCTCCGGCGAACGCGGCGTGGTCGGGCATCGCGGTCATGCCGCGAGCGCCTGCGCCGCGCCGATCACTGCGACGACCTCGACCGACTTGTCCTCCGGCACCTCGAAGAAGCTCATCACCGGGGTATCGGGGAGGCAACTGCGCACCAGCTTCCTGACCGCGACGCGGATCGCGGGCTGGACCACCAGCGCGAACGGCTTGGCCTCCGCGACCAGCGGCGCGGCCGCGCGCTGGAGCGCGTCGACGATGCGACGCCCGAGATCGGGCTCGATCGCGTGGCGGCGCGACGGGTCGGCGCGCACCGCTTGGCCGAGCAGGCCCTCCAGCCCGCCCTCCAGCGTCATGACGCGCAGCGGCTCGCGCACCCCGCACAGCTTGCCGATGATCAGCGCGCCGAGTTCGGGGCGGATCGCCTCGACGATCTCGTCGGGGTCCTGCGTCCGGGTGGCCGCGACCGCGACGGCGGCGACGATACGGCGGAACTCGCGCAGCGGCACGCTCTCCGCGAGCAGTCCACGCAGCACCTGCGTCAGCGCGGTCAGCGGCAGCGTCAGCGCCGCGACCAGCTGGGGCGAGCGTTCCTTCAATCCGTCGAGCAACGCCTGCGCTTCGTCCGGCCCGAGCAGCTCGGCCGAATGCGCGCCCAGCGCGTGGTTGAGGTGCGTCGCCATCACCGTGCCGGGATCAACGACCAGATAGCCCGCGCCGGTCGCCGCGTCCGCGTCGCCGGGCGCGATCCAGGTCGCGTCGAGACCGAAGGTCGGGTCCTTCGCCTTCTTGCCCCGGAGCGCGCCGACCGCCTGGCCGGTGTCGAGCGCCAGCATCTCGTCGGGGCTGACTTGATCTTCCCCCACCACCACGCCGCCGACCAGGATGCGGTAAGCGTAGGGCGCGAGGTTGATGTCGTCGCGCACCCTCACCGACGGCACCACGAAGCCGAGCTCCTTCGACAGCTGCCGCCGGACGCCGGTGATCCGCCCCATCAACGGCGCGCCGCGTCGCTCGTCGGCGAGCGGGACCAGCCCGTAGCCGATGTCGAGATTGACCTGCAGCCCGTCAGTCACCTCGTCCCACCCGACCTTGCTCGGATCGGGTGCGGCGGCGGCGGGCGCGGGCGGGGGCGGGCGTTTGGCGACCTTGTTGAGCCGGAACGCCATGAATCCGGCACCGGCGGCGGCGGGAAGGATGACGAGGTGCGGCATCCCCGGCATGACCCCGAGCAGCGCGAGGATCGCCGCCACCGGCGTCCACGTCCGCGCCGAGCCGAACTGGGTGCCGATCTGCCCGG